>JACCTJ010000030.1 GCA_013812485.1 Thermoleophilaceae bacterium | reverse complement strand
GCGGCGGTCGGGACTCGGGCTGGACACCAGCCAGCCGGGAAGCTCAGGCCACGGCGATGCCCTGCGCACGCAACGATGCCTCGACCACGCGGTCGAACTCGAGCGCGACCACGGCGGCTGCCGAGCGCTTCTGGGCGAGGATCTCGTCGGCGACCTGCACGGTCTTCGCGTCGCCCGCGCGCTCGGCCACACGCTTGAGCTGCTCGTAGCCGCCGATCTCGAGGTGCTCGTAGGCGAAGACGAAGGCCGCCAGCTTCCCCGGCGTGTCCGGCTGGGCGCCGAAGAACCCACTCCAGTTCAGCGCGCCGAGCCGCAGCGCGGCGTCCTTGAGCTTCGAGGGGCTCGCGCCGTGGGCCTCGAGCCGGGCGGCGAGGATGGCCTGGTGGGAGCGGCTCTCCTCGAGGTGGTCGGCGTAGACCTTCGCGGTCGCCGGGTCGCCGGCCATCCTCGGGCCGAGCTCGAGCAGCTGGATCGCCTGGGCTCCGAGCGCGTGGGCATCGCCGAGGTACTTGACGAGCTCCTCCTCGAGGTCGTCGGCGTCCTTCTCGGCGAGCGAGGCCTCGACCGCGGCGTCGAAGGCGCCCTCGAGGCGGTCGGCCATGGCCTGCTCCTCGTCGCGGATGCGCCGGGCGACCTCGGCGGTCTCGCGGTCGCCGGCGCGCTCGGCCACGCGGATCAGCAACTCGTAGGAGGCGAGCTCGAGGTGCTCGTAGGAGAGGGCGTGGGCGACGAGCTTCCCGGGCGAGTCGGGCTGGGACTTCGCAAACAGCGCGAAGCCCGCGCCGCCGGCCTTCATGACCGCGTCCTTGAGCCGGGACGGCGACGCATCGAGGGCCTCGAGGCGCTCGCGCACGAGCTGCTCGTGGCGCTCGGTCTCGGTGTGATGCTCACGGAAGATCCGCGCGAGCCGCTCGTCCTTGGCGATACCCGGCGCAGCCTTCATCTGCGGGAGCGCCTGCTCTTCGATCGCGTGGGCGTCGGTCAGGTACTTGACGAGTTGCTCGTGCAGCGACTTGTCGGCCATGTCTTCCTCTCGTCTGGGGACGGAGCGACTACCCGGTTGTTCGGCGGGAGAACCCGCGCGCGGTGACGCCTTCAGTCCGCCGCCTGCTCGAGCTCGCGCACCTCATCGTCCGACAGCTCGATCGCCGCGGCGGCAAGATTCTCCTCGAGATGCTCGACCGAGGAGGTGCCGGGGATGGGGAGCACGACGGGCGAGCGGTGCAGAAGCCAGGCGAGCGCGAGCTGCGCCGGCGCGGAGCCGTGCCGCTCGGCCGCCTCGGCCAGCGGCCCTCCCGCCCCGGCGAGGCTGCCCGTCTCGAGCGGGAACCAGGGGATGAACCCGAGGCCGTCGCGCTCGCAGACCTCGAGCACGTCCTCGGCGCTGCGGTCGGCCAGGTTGAAGCGGTTCTGGACGGAGACGATGGCGGTGATGCCCTGCGCGTGCTCGAGCTGCTCGACGGTCACCTCGGACAGCCCGATGTGACGGATCTTGCCTTCGCTCTGGAGCTCGGTCATCGCGCCGAGCGACTCCTCGACCGGCACGTTGCGGTCGATGCGGTGGAGCTGGTAGAGGTCGATGCGCTCGAGCTTGAGCCGCTTCAGGCTACCCTCGCACGCCTGGCGAATGTGCTCCGGGCGCCCGTTGGGCTCCCACTCGTTCGGGCCGGAGCGCGTGAGCCCCGCCTTGGTGGCGATCACGAGATCGTCGCGGTAGGGATGCAGCGCCTCGGCGATCAGGCGCTCGGCGACGTCGGGGCCGTAGGAGTCGGCGGTGTCGATGAAGTTGACTCCCTGCTCGACCGCCCGCTCGAGCACGCGCCGGCACTCGGCCGGATCCTCGGGCTCGCCCCAGATCCCCTCCCCGGTGAGGCGCATCGAGCCGAACCCGAGGCGGTTGACCTCGAGGTCGCCGCCGATCTTGAAGTTGCCGGACTGTGCGGCGACTTCTTGCTGATCCGTGTGTGCCATGTCGGTCTCGTTCCTTGCTCGGGTCCTCGCGGTATCTCCTCGTCGGAGCATGCCCAGCACGCCGCGAGGCAAACGGTCAGCCGGAGACCGCGAGGGCGCCGCCGGTGTGGTGGATACGCTCGTGAGGGGAGCGAGCGCTGCCTGTCCTTCCGCTCATCGGTATCGGCGAACCCGGACTGAGGGAGCGCCCCCAAGAGCTCGAGGCCGGGCGCCCGGAATGACGGTTTGCCCTCGACGCCGAACCCATTGCGCAGCGCCGGCGCGACGGCCGGGCCGAGCTGTCACCTAACCTCGCTGGGCCTGGCCCGCGCCCGGCCAACCGCATGTCGGCCCCCACCTCCCCTCCGCCCGTCCCACGCTCGACCCCGCGGCCCCGGCCCCGGCCCCGACCCCGGCCCGGCCCGGCG
>JACCTJ010000292.1 GCA_013812485.1 Thermoleophilaceae bacterium | reverse complement strand
CGGGATCGAGAAAGGCGAGGTTGAGGTTGAAGATGCACTCCTTGGCCCCGAGCGCGGGCACGACCTCGGTGGCCGGGTCGAGCGTCACGCCGAAGCGCCGCTCGTAGAAGGCGGACACGCCCTCGCGGAACTCGGCACGGCCCCGGTTCGACGGGTATTGGTGTGTGCCCGGGTCGGCGCCCGCCCGAGCCAGCGCGTCGACCACGACCGACGGCGTCGGCGTATCGGGGTCGCCGATGCCGAGGCTGATCACGTCGATCCCCTGGGCGCGCCTGTCGGCGATCTTGTGCTCGAGCTCGGCGAACAGGTACGGCGGTATGCGGCTCAGGCGCTGACTAGGCCGCATGCAGCTCCTCCACCAGCTCGTCGCTGAGCTTGCCGCGGTAGACCGGTACGGCCCAGCCCGTCAGCCTCACGCCGAGGTCCTCGCCGACCTCGACCTCGAGCTCGCCACCGTCGAGGCGGACGGTCACCGGGCTCTCGGCGCCGCGCACGACCGCGGCCACCGCCGCCCCGCACGCCCCCGTGCCCGAGGAGAGCGTCTCCCCCACTCCGCGCTCGAAGATCCGCGCGGTGAGGCTCGCGTCGTCGTCGCGGCGCCAGAAGGAGACGTTCGTGCGGTTGGGGAAGAGCTCGGTGTTGGCCTCGATCGGCGGGCCGAGCTCGCGGAGATCGAGCGCCTCGAGCGGCTCGCCGCCGGTGACCTCGACCGCGCACTGGGGGTTGCCGATCGACACGTGCTGGAAGCGCAGCTCGCGCCCGGCCGAGGTCAGCGTCCCGACCCCGTCGTCGCCGCCCGAGGGGAAGTCGGGCGAGCGCAGCCGGGCCCGTCCCATGTCGACCGTGCAGGTCGTCTCGCCGGTGATCTGCGGGCGGATCTCCCCCGCCGCGGTCTCGATCGAGAAGACGTCGTGATCGACCCAGCCCGAGCGGCGCAGGTAGAGGATGGCCTCGCGGGCGCCGTTGCCCGAGAGCTCGGCCTCCGAGCCGTCGGGATTGAAGATGCGCAGCCGGGCCACGTAGCCGCGCTGCGTCGGCTCGCAGAGCACCAGGACGCCGTCGGAGCCGATGCCGGTATGGGCGGCGCAGAGCCGGCGCACGCGCTCCGCGGTCAGCTCGAAGGGGAGCTCGCCCTGCTCCACGATCAGGTAGTCGTTGCCGAGCGCCTGCCACTTCTCGAAGGTCATGTCGCAGGGTGACCGTGAACGGGTGTCGGGTTGGGAAGCGGCAACGTTCTGAGGGCCTCGCCGCGGCGCGATCGGCGCCGATCGGCGTGGACGTGCGCGCGGCCGGGCGCGAGGCGGGTCACCCGGCGGGCGCTCGTTCGTTCGGCGCGGCACTATAGAGATGCGCCAACTCTGCCGCCACCTCCCCTGGCCCGCGTCCGGTGACCTCGACGGTGTGGAGCCCGCCGAGCTTGCGCATCCAGGTGAGCTGGCGCTTCGCGAGCTTCCGCGTGCGCCGCTTCAGGCCGTCGACGTCGCCGTTCAGCAGCTCCTCGAATCCGAGCGCCGCCCGCGCCGTGAGCGAGGCGCCGGCCTCCTCGGCGCGCCGGACCTCGTCGAGTGCGCCGGCGGCGACCATCGCGTCCACTCGCTCCTCGATCCGCTCGTCCAGGACCTCGCGGTCGGCCACGAGGCCGCAGAGCAAGGTGTTAAGGCGGGTCTCCCCGGTCCAGAGCTGCGAGCCCCCCGGCTGCGGCTCGGCGCGCGGCTCGAGGCCGCTCTCGATCAGCTCGAGCGCGCGCACGACGCGGCTGCGATCGGTCGGTTCGATGCGCGCGGCCGCCTCGGGCGCCCGCGCGGCGAGGTCGGCGTGGAGCGCGACGGCCCCGCGGGCGGCCAGCTCGCCCTCGAGGCGTTCGCGCACCCCCGGCGCGGGCGGAGGGCGCAGGTCGAGCTCGGTCAGCGCAGCGCGCAGGTAGAGCCCTGTGCCACCGACCACGATCGGGCGCCGTCCGGCCTCGAGCGCCGCGTCGATCTCCGCGTGCGCGAGTGGCATGAACTCGCCGACCGAGAACGTCTTGGTGACGGGGAGCCAGCCGACGAGCCGGTGCTCGAGGCGCGCGCGCTCGGCCGCGGTCGGCGCGGCGGTCAGGGTCTCGAGGCCCGCGTACACCTGCAGGGCGTCGGCGGAGATCGCGACGGGGTCTTCCCCGGTCTCTCGCAGGCGATCGGCGAGCGCCAGGGCGATGGCAGTCTTGCCGATCCCCGTCGGACCGAAGATCGCCAGTACCTCCGGGCGCGGTCGGCCCGGGCGACCGAGTGGCGTCGCGCAGGACGCTAGGCCGCCGCGAAGGCCCGTGCCGGCCCGCCGAGCGTCGTACTCGCGGCGCTCGTCGGTCAGCGGGCCGCGGCGAGCATCTTGGCCTCGCCGGCGAGCGTGGTGCTCGTGGCGCTGACGATCTCGACCTCCGCGAGCTCTCCGGGCGCGGGCGCAGCCCCCGGCTCCGCCGCGAAGTGAACTGTCTTATTGTGGCGAGTGCGCCCCCGCAGGCGGTCTGGGTCCTTGCGCGACGGTCCCTCGACCAGGACCTCCATCGTCCGTCCGACGAACCGCTGGGCACGCTCGCTGGCCCGGCGCTGAACGGCCTCGACGAGCCTGTCCATCCGCTCGCGCTTGACCGCGTGCGAGAGCTGGCCCTTGAGCTCGGCCGCCTCGGTCTCTCGCCGCGGAGAGAAGACGAACGTGAAGGCCGAGTCGTAGCCGACCTCCTCGACCACGGCGAGCGTGTCCTCGAAGTCGGCCTCGGTCTCGCCCGGGAAGCCGACGATGATGTCGGTGGTGAGCGCGCAGTCGGGCACGTGCTCGCGGATGAGCGCCACCCGGTCGAGGTAGCGCCCGCGGTCGTAGGTGCGCCGCATGGCCTTGAGGATCCGGCTCGACCCCGACTGCAGCGGCAGGTGGATGTGCTCGCACAACGCGCCAAGCTCGGCGTGCGCGCGCACCACGTCCTCGCGCATGTCCTTGGGATGGGGACTCGTGTAGCGGATCCGGTCGATCCCCTCGACCGCGTCGACCCTGGCCAGCAGCTCGGCGAAGCTCGCGCGCCCCTCGCCGCGCAGGTCGCGGCCGTAGGAGTTGACGTTCTGGCCGAGCAGCGTCACCTCGCGCACGCCGTCGGCGGCGAGGCGCTCGACCTCGGCCACGAGCTCGTCCGGGGGGCGGCTCACCTCGCGCCCGCGCGTGGAGGGCACGATGCAGTACGCGCAGCGGCAGTTGCAGCCAACCGAGATCTGCACCCAGCCCTGGAACTCCCGCGTCCGCTTCATCGGCAGGTGACCGGAGAAGCCCTCGAACTCGAAGTAGCCCTGCGCGGTCAGCGAGTCGCTGGTCAGGAACTCGGCCAGCTTCGGGATCTGACCGGGGCCGAAGGCCACGTCGACGAACGGAAAGCGTTCGAAGACCCGCTCCTTCATCGACTGCGACCAGCAGCCGCCCACCCCGACCACCCGCTCGGGGTTCTCGGTCTTGAGCCGCTTCGCCTCGCCCAGGTGCGCGACGAAGCGGTTGTCGGCCGACTCGCGGATCGAGCAGGTGTTGAAGAGGATGAGGTCGGCCTCCTCGCGCCCGGGCGCCTCGCGGTAGCCGAGCGACTCGAGCATTCCCTTCATCCGCTCCGAGTCGTGCTCGTTCATCTGGCAGCCGAAGGTGGTGAGGTGATATCGCTTCATGGCAGTTGGTCAGTTAGCGGGTCCGCCGCGCGCAGGAGGCCCTCATCGAGGGGCTCTCTGAGCGAGCGTACCCGAGAGGAGGGCCTCCGGAGCGCTATTTCGCGTAGTCCACTGCGCGGCTCTCGCGGATGACCGTCACCTTGATCTGGCCCGGGTACTCGAGCTCCTTCTCGACGTCGCGGGCGATCGCGTGCGAGAGGAGTGCCGCGGCGTCGTCGTCGATGTCCGCGGGGCTCACGATCACTCGCACCTCGCGTCCGGCCTGCATGGCGAAGACCTTCTCGACGCCGGGGTGGCGCGTGGCGATGCCCTCGAGGTCGCGCAGGCGCTTGACGTAGTGCTCGAGCGACTCGCCGCGGGCGCCGGGGCGCGCCCCCGAGAGCGAGTCGGCGACCTGCACCACGACGGCCTCGATGGTCTGGAGCTCGACCTCGTTGTGGTGGGCCTCCATCGCGTGGGCGACCGCCTCCGCCTCGCCGTAGCGGCGGGCGATGTCGCCTCCCACCAGAGCGTGGGGGCCCTGGATCTCGTGGGTGACGGCCTTGCCGATGTCGTGCAGGAGTGCGGCGCGGCGGGCGGTCTTGGGGCTCGCGCCGAGCTCGGCCGCGAGCGTGCCCGCTAGGTTCGCGCACTCGACCGAGTGGGCGAGCACGTTCTGGCCGTAGCTCGTGCGGTAGCGGAGCTTGCCGAGCAGCTTGGTGAGCTCGCCGTGAAGGGTGCCGGCCTCGGCGTCGAAGACCGCCTGCTCGCCGACCTCGACGATGTGGCCCTCCATCTCGGCCACGGCCTGGTCGTAGGCATCCTCGATGCGGGCGGGATGGATCCGCCCGTCCTCGAGCAGCTTCTCGAGGGTGATCCGGGCGATCTCGCGGCGCACGCCGTCGAAGCCCGAGAGCACGACGGTGGAGGGCGTGTCGTCGACGATGAAGTCGATTCCCGTGAGGGTCTCGAGCGAGCGGATGTTGCGGCCCTCGCGCCCGATGATCCGTCCTTTGAGATCGTCGGAGCGAAGCTGTACCACCGATACGGTGGTCTCCACCGCGTGGCCCGCGGCGAGACGCTGCATCGAGGTGGCGAGGATGCTGCGCGCGCGTCTGTCGGCCTCTCGCCTCCCCTCCTCCTCGGCCTGGCGAATCTTGCGCGCGCTGTCGTGCTCGAGCTCGTCCTCGAGTTCACGCAGCATGATCTGCTTGGCCTGGCCCGCGGTCAGGCCCGCGATCCGCTCGAGCTCGAGCAGCTGGTCGCGGCGAGCGCACTTGATCTCCTCCTGACTCTGCTCGAGGTTGCGCTGGCGATCGGCGATCGCGCGCTCACGCCGCTCGAGGTCGGCGATCCTGACGTCGATCGACTGTTCCTTGCCGAGCAGCCGCTCCTCGATGCGTCCGACCTCCGCGCGGCGCTGGACGAGCTCGAGGTCGAGCTGCTCGCGCAGGTCGGCCGTCGAAGGACCGGCGGAGGGCTCCGAACCCTCCTCGAGGCGCCCGCCGCCGAGCGAGGGTCCCGTCAGGGCCACGCTGTGGGGCGAGCTCGGGACGGCTCGGCCAGGGCCGTCGCCGCCGAGGGCGCCGCTCTGCGGCCTCAGCCTGCGCGCCCGATGCGTCGTGGCGACGACGGCCACCGCGGCTCCCGCCGCGAGCACCGCCAGAACGACCAGCACGATCTCCATCTCTCGTGTCTCCCCGCTCCCGCGTCCAGGGACGCGGGGCTCGAAGTCTTGGTAACACGACCAAGAGCCGACCCGCAAGACACCAGTTTCCGTGCTTTCTCCCGGTAGCCGCTCCGCCAGGGACGGCCGCGCCACGTACGGCTGGCGACGTGCTAGCCCACTCCTTTCGGCTCGTCCTCTAGATGGTCTGTGCGTGTCATCCGGCTGCTGGGTGAAAAGCGCTTTCTGGACTTCGTCCTGCCGCGACCGGCTCGGCCGCTTCGGACAAGGTTAGTACCGCCCGTCCTCCGGATCAAGCGACGGTGGCGGACCGCCGGCTCTCACTCGGCGGGCACCCGCACCTCGCGCCCATGATGGCGCACGGCTTCGTAGGCGACCTCGGGCCTGTACCCTCGGCGCACGAGCAGGCCGAGCGCGCGATTGCGCGCACGGTCGTCGGCCGGCGGGGCGGGAAGCCGCTCAGCGAGCAGGGCGCAGGCCGCGTCGAGCTCGTCCTCGACAGTCTGTCCCTCGAGCGCTCGGGCCACGACGTCGGCCTCCACCCCGCGACGGCCGAGCTCACGGGCTATGCGCTCCCCGCCCCAACGGTCGAGCCGCCGGCGGTCCTCGACGAATCGCCGCGCGAAGTCGACATCGTCGAGGTAGCCGGACGCCGCGACCTCCTCGAGCGCCTCCGCCGCGGCGCCCGGCTGCACTCCTCGGCGCTCTAGCAGCGCGTGCATCTCGGCCACCGTGTGGGCGCGGCGCGAGAGCGCGCGCCAGATCAGCTCGAGCGCCCTTCGGCGCCCCGCCTGCTCATCACGGGGCACCGAAGGGTGCTGGGTCATCTCTGGCCGTCTGCCTCGCGAGCGCTCAGGCCGCCTGGCGGACCGGGGTCTGAGGGCCAGCAGTGCCGTTGGCGGCGTCGTTCGCCCCGACAGCCTCGGGGGCGGGCGGCGGTACGGGGGCCGCCTCGGCCGCCGACGTGCCGTTCGTGTCGCGGGTCGCCGACCCGCGACGCTCCACGCCCAGGACCTCGTAGATACGCCCCTCGATCGTCTCGGCGACGTCGGGGTGCTCGCGCAGGTAGGCCTTGGCGTTGTTGCGCCCCTGCCCGAGCCGCTCGTCGCCCAGGGAGAAGAACGAGCCGGACTTCGTGACGATCCTGTGCTCGATGCCGAGGTCGATCAGGCAACCCTCCGTGGAGATGCCCTCGCCGTAATCGATGTCGAACTCGGCCTGGCGGAACGGCGCGGCGACCTTGTTCTTGACGACCTTGACGCGCACGCGGTTGCCGACCGCCTCCGTGCCCTCCTTGAGGGTCTCGATACGACGGATGTCGAGTCGCTGCGAGGAGTAGAACTTGAGCGCCCGCCCGCCCGGCTGGGTCTCCGGCGAGCCGAACATGACGCCGACCTTCTCACGGATCTGGTTCGTGAACAGGCACAGGGTGCCGGCCCGGTTGAGGTTGCCGGCGAGCTTGCGGGTGGCCTGGCTCATCATGCGGGCCTGAAGCCCGACCGTCTGGTCGCCCATCTGGCCCTCGAGCTCCGCCTTCGGGGTGAGCGCCGCGACCGAGTCGATGGCGACCACGTCGATCGCCCCCGAGCGGACGAGCACGTCGGCGATCTCGAGCGCCTGCTCGCCGTAGTCGGGCTGGGAGACGAGCATCTCGTCGACGTCGACGCCGATGCGCTTCGCGTAGGCCGGATCCATGGCGTGCTCGGCGTCGATGAAGGCACAGGTGCCGCCCTGGCGCTGGGCCTCGGCGAGGACGTGATAGACGAGCGTTGTCTTTCCCGACGATTCGGGCCCGAAGATCTCGACCATGCGCCCGCGCGGCAGGCCGCCGACCCCGAGCGCGAGGTCGAGCGAGAGCGCCCCGCTCGGGATCGTCGAGACCCGGACCGCCGCCCGCTCGTCGCCCATGCGCATGATCGAGCCCTTGCCGAAGTCGCGCTCGATCTGCCCGAGCGCGTTCCCGAGGGCCGACTCGCGCGCCTTTGCCGCCTTTTCCTGATCCTTGTCCATCGCCTGGGCTCCTGGTTCTCGTGCGTGTCTCGATCTTCCTGTCTGTGAGCAAGTTAAGGGTCGGATCGGACGCCGTGGGGACGCTTGTGTGACGAGTCCGCCACCGCTTCGATACGGGGGCGTGAAAAGCGGCGGCGGGTAGGGTGTCGAGGCCCCGGATGACCCTCCCCCTCCCCCACGTCGACGGCGTCGAGCACCGCTGGGTCGAGGCGGGCGGGGTGCGCCTGCACCTCGCCGAGGCCGGCGAGGGTGAGCCGCTCGTGCTCCTCCACGGCTGGCCGCAGCACTGGTACGAGTGGCGCGAGGTGATCGGCCCGCTCGCCGAGCGCTACCGGGTCATCTGCCCCGATCTGCGCGGCTTTCGGCTGGTCGCAGGCACCGCCCGGCGGCTATGAGAAGGAGACCCTCGCCGACGATGTGAGGGCCCTGCTCGAGGTTCTGGGGCTCGAGCGGGTGCGCCTGGGCGGCCACGACTGGGGCGGCTTCGTCGGGTTCCTGCTCTGCCTGCGCCGCCCCGACCTGGTGGAGCGCTATCTGGCCCTCAACATCATCCATCCCTGGCCGCGTCTCGACCCCCGCGGGATGCTCGACCTGTGGCGGCCGCTGCACGCCTACGTCCTCAGCGCTCCGATCCTCGGCCAGCGCCTGCTCCGTCACGCGCCCGCCGTCCTGCGCCGCGTCCTCGAGGCGGCGGCGGTGCGGCCGGACACCTTCACGCGCGCCGAGCTCGACGCCTTCGCCGAGCCGCTCCGTGAGCCGGAGCGAGCGCGGGCGACGGCCGCGCTCTACCGGGCCTTCGTCCTGCGCGAGCTGCCGGCGCTCGTTCGCGGCCGTTACGCCGGCGCGCGGCTCACGACCCCCACCCTGTTCCTGTTCGGCACCGCGGACTGGGTGGTCTCAGCTCCGGGGCTTCGAGGACCACGCCGACGAGATGGAGCTCGTGCCGGGCGTCGGGCACTTCATCGTGGACGAGCGGCCGGAGCTCGTGGTCGAGCGGGCGCTCGAGTTCTTCGGAGGCGAGGGCTAGTACGTGGACAGGACGAGCCGGCGGCGCTCGATTGCCCCGTAGCGGGCGCCGGCGGGGCTGGGTGGGAGCGGTAGAGGGTCACGCGGTCGAAGGACATGGGGATCTGTGGGGCGGCTGGGAGCGGCCCGTCCGCCCGGCCGGCTCTGGCGCTCGTCCCGCGCATGCGCGCGAGGGTCAGATGCGCCCAGAACGGGCGTTCCTCCGGTTCGTGCATGCCTGCCGCGACCAGCGCGCCGGCCACGGCCGCCGCCACGTCTCGGGCGCGGCGTTCGCGGTCGTCGAGGTCGAGCGCCAGCAGGCGCGGGCGCCGGCGCGGGACGCCCACGACGCCTCGGGCGCACAGCACCGGCGCCGCCAGCCCGGCGACGGCGGACAGCCCGGCACGGGCGATCGCCGGGATCTCCAGCTCGGGCCGTCCACCGAGGAAGGCCAGCGTGAGGTGCAGCGACTCGGGCGGAGGAAGGCGCAGCTCGCTCCGTCCGCCGAGTACCTCGTCGCGCCAGGCCGCGAGCGCGGAGCGGGCCGCCTCGTCGGGTTCGAGCGCGAAGAAGAGCCGGGCGCGCGGCTCACGGGCGGGCTCGCACATCGGCGCGGGCTTAGATGCTTGGTCCCCTATTGGCGCCCCCACGGCCACGTCAATTCGGAAATCAGCCATCTCAGAGGTCGGCGGACTCTCCGCGCAGGAGCCGCCGCAGGATGTGCAGGCCGAGGGTGGTCGAGCGATCGCGCACGTCGGGCCGCTCGCCGGGGATGACCAGATCGCGGGCCAGCTCGGAGCCGTCGGCCAGGCGCGCCGCGAAGCAGACGTAGCCCACGGGCTTGTCCTCCGTCCCCCCGCCCGGCCCGGCGACCCCGGTCACGGCCAGGGCGGCGTCGGCGCCGAAGCGCGCGAGCACGCCCTCGGCCATCGCGCCCGCCACCGGCGGCGACACCGCGCCGTGGCGCTCGATCAGCCCCGGGTCGACGTCGAGCAGCCGGGCCTTGGCCTCGTTCGCGTAGGCGACCACCCCGCCCGCGAAGTACGCCGAGGCCCCGGCCGGGGCGCTCATCCGGCCCGCCATCTCGCCCCCCGTGCAGGATTCGGCGACCGCGACCGTCCGGCTCGAGTCCGTGAGCAGGGCCGCGACCTGCCCGTCGACGCTCGTGCCGTCGTCCGAGAAGAGCTGGGGCCCGTGGCGTTCGCGCACGAGCGCGAGCAGCCCTTCCCACGCCGCCTGGGCGGACGGCTCGTAGCGAACCGCGACCTCGAGCTCGGCGCGGCGCAGGCAGGTGGTGACCTCGAGGGCGTCGAGTCCGTCGATCCGCTCCTCGCCGACTCGCAGGGTCTCCGCGATCTCGGACTCGGGGATGCCCATGAGGCGGAGCATCCGGTGCTCGAACTGCGACCGGCCGGTGGTCGCGGCGCCGAAGGCCGCGGTCTCGACCGCCTCGGGCCAGAGTCGATGCAGCTCGCCGGGGGGGCCGGGGAGCACCACCGTCGTTGGTCCGTCGCGCCCATTCGCGGGCGCGACGACGAGGCCGGGTGCTGTGCCGGCGGGGCCGAGCACATCGGCCCCCTCGGGGATCGTCGCCTGCTTGCGCGTCGAGGTCCTGATCGCCTCGGGATCGAGGCCGCGCCAGCGCTTGAGCAGGGGCTCGACGATCGCGGCGATGCGGCGCTCGAGCTCCTCGTCCAGGTACAGGGCCCGGCCCTGGAAGCGGGCCACGACCTCGGCCGTGAGGTCGTCGGCGGTGGGCCCGAGGCCTCCGCTGGTGATCGTGAGGTCGACGCGCTCGTCCGCCAGGAAGCGCAGCTGAGCCTCGAGGTCCTCCCTGCGGTCGGCGCAGATGGTTATGTGGGCCAGCTCGATCCCCAGCTCGGCCAGGCGGTCGGCGAGCCAGGGCCCGTTGCGGTCGCGCACGCGGCCGGCGAGGACCTCCGTCCCGGTGATGACGATCCCGGCGCGAGCGCTCATGGAAGCGCCGAGCGGCCGGGTCGCGGCGGCGCCCTCAGACGCAAGGGCGCTGGCTGAGCGGGAGCGGTCGCGGTCGCTTCGTGGGCGAGAAGGCGAGGCCCACCGGACGACCCTCGGACCCGAGGTCGACGTTGCGGCCGTTCACGCGGACACGAGCCGTCGGGCGCCCGAGGTTCAGGCGCAGCCGCCGGCCGCGGAAGGTCCGAGGCGAGGTCAGGCTGCCCTCGAAGACCGGGGTCTTATCCTCGCCGCGGTCCACGCAGGCGTAGGTGGGCCCCTCGGGGGTGATCCGGAGCTTCACCGACCTGGGGCGCTCGCGTCGCTGCTGCGCTCGCCGCCGCGCGCGCCGCTCGGCTCGCTCTCGCTCCGCGGCGGACTGCTCCACGTCTGCACCGCCACCGCCCGGGGGCTGGTCGCCGCCGTTGCCGGTGAGGCCGAGAACCAGGAAGAGGACGAGCACCGCGGCGACCGCGCCGCCGACGAGCAGACCCGGCCCGGGCGAGCGGCGGTCGTAGCGGACGGGCTCGCGTCGGCGGCCCGGCGGCGCGCGAGAGCCGAACGCCGGAGCGGGCTCCTCGTCGGGCACCCCCTCGTGGTCGGTGCGAAACTGCTCGACGAGCACGCGCGCGTCGAGCCCGAGGTGCTCGGCGTAGGTCTTGAGGAACGAGCGCACGAACGTCGGCCCGGGCAGGAGGTCGAACTCCTCGTTCTCGAGGGCACGCAGGTACTTGGCGCGAATCTTCGTCGCCCGCTCGACCTCGGCGATGTCGACGCTCTGGCGGATGCGCGCCTCGCGCAGGGTTTCTCCGATCCTGGGCACGAGCCTATTCTGGCGCAACTCGGCGCCGTCCTCGGTCGGTGGCGCCCGGCGGAGCCGCAACCCCCTGACGAACGGGGCGTCTCCCGCTTTGAATCAGGTGCTCGGCGAGGCGCCTGCGCCCACCGGCTCGTCGAGCGCCGCGAGCACGCGTGGCACCTCCACCTCGGAGATCAGTACCTGGCGCGCCTTCGAGCCCTCGTAGCCCGAGATCACTCCCCGGCGCTCCATCATGTCGATCAGCCGGCCGGCGCGGGTGTAGCCGACGCGCAGCCGGCGCTGGAGCATCGAGGTCGAGGCCGAGCCGAGCTGGGCGACCGTGGCGATGGCCTCGCCGAGGAGCTCGTCGGCGTCGGGGTCGAAGTCACCCGGGCCGTCGCCGTCGTCGGCGGAGGCGACCTCCTCGAGCAGCTCCTCGTGCAGCTCGGGCTCGCCCTGGCGGCGCCAGTGGTCGGTAAGACGCTCGATCTCCTCCTCGGAGATGAAGGCGCCCTGGATACGCGCGCCGCGCGACTCGGTGGCCGGGCGGAAGAGCATGTCGCCCTGGCCGAGCAGCGACTCGGCTCCGTTCGAGTCGAGGATCACGCGCGAGTCGGTCTGCGAGGAGACGGCAAAGGCGATCCGGGCCGGGACGTTGGCCTTGATCATGCCGGTGATGATGTCGGCGCTCGGGCGCTGGGTGGCGAGCACGAGGTGGATCCCCACCGCGCGCGACTTCTGGGCCAGGCGGATGATCGCGTCCTCGACCTCAGCGGGGGCGACCATCATCAGGTCGGCGAGCTCGTCGATCACGCACAGGATGTAGGGAAGCGCGCGCTCGCCGCGTCCCTCTCGTACCTTGTTGAGCTCGACGAGGCTGCGCGAGCGGGCCATGCTCATGATCGAGTAGCGCTCCTCCATCTCCTTGATCAGGTTGGCCAGCACGTTCGCGGCCACACGCGGGTTGGTCACCACCGGGGTGATCAGGTGCGGGATCGACTCGTAGTGGTTGAGCTCGACCTGCTTGGGGTCGACGAGCACGAGCTTCACCTCGTGCGGCGAGGCGTGCAGGAGGATCGAGGAGAGCATGGCGTTGACGCAACCCGACTTGCCCGAGCCGGTCGTGCCCGCCACGAGGATGTGGGGCTGCTTGGCCAGGTCGGTGCCGATGGCCTTGCCAGCGATGTCCTTGCCGAGCCACACGGTCAGCGGGGACCATCCGCTCGGGGCCTCCTGGTAGACGTCGCCGAGGTGGACGACCCGGCGGTGGCGGTTCGGGACCTCGACGCCGACGGCCGTCTTCCCCGGGATCGGCGCGAGGATCCGGACGTCGGTGGCCGCCAGGGCGTAGGCGATGTCGTCCTTGAGTTGGGCGACCTTGGACATCTTCGTCCCGGGTGCGAGGCGCAGCTCGTAGCGCGTGACGTGCGGGCCGGAGACCGTGCCGGTCACCGCCGCGTCGATGCCGAAGTGCGACAGCGCCTCGACGAGCTGAGCGGCGAGCCGGGTCTCCTCGCCGGTGTCGGCCGGGCGGCCGTTGTCCTTCGAGCGGCGCAGGAAGCTCGGCCGCGGCCGGGTGTAGACGAAGTCGTCGGCCTCGGTGGCCGAGGCGCGCAGGCGGCCCTGCGGGGTCAGGTCCTCCGGCGCCGGGCGGGCCGGCATGCGCGCGGCCGGTCTCGCTCCGATCTCGGCCTCGCCGGTCATCGGAGCGATCGCGGTCACGTTTTCACCCCCGCCGGGGCGCTCGACCGTGGCCGCGCCGGCGTCCGTCTCATCCTCGAGCGCCTCATCTTCGGCCTCGGCGTCGAACTCCGGCGGCGCGGTGAATTCGGGCACGTCGCCGTACAGGCCGTGCCCATCGTGGTCGCCCTCGGGCTCCTCCTGCGGGCGAGGCGGCATCTCGACGTGGGTGGCGCGGACGACCGGCTCTACGTCGGGGGGGTCGATCGAGTCCCGATCGGCCGGATCGATGTAGGCGTCGACGCCGGCCTGTGCCTCGGCCGCCTCCTCGTCCGGAACCTCTCGGGCCTCGGGCTCGAAGGCGGTGCGCGCCTGTGTCCGGGCGCGGCGTCTACGGGCGCCCGATCCGGAGCCCGAGGAGCGGCGCGTGACCACCGCGGCGAACTCGGTCGTCGACTGGCGCACGCGCAGGGAGGTCGAGGCGACCCCCTCCCCCGTCGTCCGCAGGACGCCGGCGACGGTCGCGCCGGTCAGCAGCAGCAGGGCGCTCAGGAAGAGGAAGATGGCCAGGATGTCGGCACCCACCTCCTGAAGCAGGAGCCGGGCGACCCAGAAGAGCGCCTCACCCGCGGCGCCGCCGTGAGCGCGGAAGAAGGCGGGGTCGAAGAACCCCTCGCGCGGCGGGCGGTCGGGGCCGAGGCCGAAGGTCTCCGCGGCCAGGCCGAGCAGAAGGGCCGCGAACAGGCATAGCGCGCCGGCCTTGAGCGGTCGCGTGGTCGGCAGCATCGGCCGCAGCACGAGCACCGCGCCGATCGCGAAGACGGCCACCGGCGTCAGGTAGGCCACCTCCCCCGCGAGGAACACGAGTCCCTCGGCGAGCGCCTCGCCGAGCTCTCCTCCGGCCCAGCCGAGGTAGAAGACGAAGGCGAGAAAGGCCGCGAGGGCCACGAGCGCGAGCCCGACGACATCGAGATGGCGCTGCTCGAGTTGGGGCAAGCGGGTACGGCGCGGCGGCTTGCGCCGCGCGCGGGGCTTCGCCTTCCGTGGCGGTCGTCGGCTGGCCATGACCCGCCTCCCTTCGACGCCGCCGGCTCCGTCCCTGCTGTTCCGCGGAACCGCCGACGGCCACTGCGCCTACCATCTGTCCCATGCCACGAAGCGCGCGCGTCCTGGTCGTCGAGGACGACGTAGAGATCGCCGGAGCCCTGAGGCGCTCGCTCGCCCTCGAAGGCTACGACGTGGAGCTCGCCGGCGACGGCCTCGCAGCCCTGGCGCGGGCGGAAACCTACGAGCCGGACGCGGTCGTGCTCGACATCGGCCTACCGAAGCTCGACGGAGTCGAGGTCTGTCGCCGCCTGCGCCAGCGCGGCGACGTACCGATCCTCATGCTGACCGCGCGTGACGCCGTCGAGACGCGGGTCGAGGGCCTCGACTCGGGCGCCGACGACTACCTGGTCAAGCCGTTCGAGCGGTCCGAGATGCTCGCCCGTGTGCGCGCCCTCCTGCGCCGCCGCCCGCCGCGCGGAGCCGCATCGCTGCTGGTCGGCGATCTGCGGCTCAATCCCGACCGCCACGAGGCGGTGCGCGCCGAGCGCGTCCTCGACCTCACGAGCCGCGAGTTCGAGCTGCTCGAGCACCTTATGCGCAACGAGCGCCTCGTGGTCTCGCGCGAGTCGCTGCTCGAGGAGGTCTGGGGCTATGCGCCCTTCTCGGAGACCAACACGGTCGACGTCTTCGTCTCGAACCTGCGGCGCAAGCTCGAGGCTGGGGACGAGCCGCGGATGCTCCACACGGTGCGCGGGGCCGGCTACGTGCTCAGGGCGGCCGAGTAGAAGATGCGCCGGCGCTTCAATCGCCTGCCCATCCGCTGGCGTCTCGCGGCCACCTCGGCGGGCCTCACGTTCGTGATCCTGGCCATCTTCGCGGTGGTCAGCGGCGCATTCACCGCCGAGCGCCTGCGAACCGACTTCGACAACGACCTGCGCGCCCGCGCCAACGACCTCAAGGACCGCATTCGCGTGGCGCGCGAGTTCCCCTCCGGGAAGGTGATCCTCGAGCAGGACGACCTCGTCCAGATCATCGTTCAGGTCGCCGCGTCGGGCGATGGCGCGGTGCGGGTGATCGGCACCGAGGGCGAGGTCGTGGCACCGTCTGCGGGCGCGCCGGCGCTCGGACCGCCGCGCGAGGGCGTGCGCGAGGTGGGCCGCTACCGCGTGGCCTCCGAGCCTCTGTACGCCGGCGCGCTCGTGCCCGTCGCCTACCTCCAGTACGCCAAGGAGAGCAGCAGCCTCGGCGCGACGATCGATCGCGTCCGCATCTTCCTCGCCCTCGGCGTGCTGGGCGGCACCGGACTCGCGCTGCTCGCCGGCCTCGCCGTGGCGCGGCGGGCGATGGCGCCGGTCGGGCGGCTGACGCGCGCGGCCAAGCACGTGGCCCAGACCCGCAACCCGACCCTGTCGCTCCCGAAACCCCCGAGCGAGGACGAGGTGGCCGACCTCGCGCGCACGCTCGAGGAGATGCTCCACGCCCTCGACCAGGCCCAGACCGAGACCGAGACCGCGCTGCGGCGCCAGCGGGAGTTCGTGGCCGACGCCTCGCACGAGCTGCGCACGCCGCTCACCGCCGTGCTCGCCAACCTCGAGCTGCTCGAGGCCTCGCTCGAGGGCGAGGATCGCGAGCTCGCGGCCTCGGCCCTGCGCTCCTCGCGGCGCATGCGTACGCTCGTCGCCGACCTCCTCCTGCTCGCCCGCGCCGACACCGGCCGGCGGGTCGGCCACGAGCCGGTCGACCTGGCCCAGGTCATGCGCGAGGCCTGCGTCGAGGTCGCCCCGCTTGCGGCCGACCACGAGCTCCAGGTCTCGGCCGGCTCGAACGGCGAGCGCGCCGCCGTGCGCGTCGAAGGGTCGGGCGACGAGCTCCACCGCCTCGTCCGCAATCTGCTCGAGAACGCGGTGGTCCACACCCCCGCGGGCACCCACATCGAGGCTGTGCTCCACGTCGACGAGGGCGCCGCCACCATCGATGTCCTCGATGACGGTCCGGGTGTGCCCCGCAACCTGCGGGGGCGCGTCTTCGAGCGCTTCGTGCGCGGTGAGGGCGACGGCGGTGCGCAGCCCGGCACCGGCCTGGGCCTGGCCATCGTGCAGGCGGTGGCCGAGCGCCACGGTGGCTCGGTCGAGGTCGGCGACGCCCCGGGGGGCGGGGCGCGGTTCTCGGTCCGGCTGCCGGTCGCGTGGAGCCCGGGCGCCGAGCCCGTGCCCGCCCAGCCGGCGCACGGGTCCGCCGCGTGAGGGCCCTTCTCGCCGCGTGCTGATCGCCGCAGGATGGGGGCTCGTCGGCGGCGCGGCACTCGTCCTCGGCGCCGCCATCGGGCTGCTCGCCCGCCCGTCTCACCGCACCATCGCCCTGGTCATGGCCTTCGGCGCGGGAGTGCTCATCAGCGCGCTCAGCTTCGAGCTGACCGAGGAGGCGTTTCGCCGCGGCGGCGCGCTGTTCGTGGCCGGCGGGCTCGCGGCCGGGGCACTCGCCTTCTTCGCCGCTCGGCTACGGGCTGCTCGCCTCGGCCGCGCCCGCGCTCGTCGGCGGCGTGCAGGCCTTCGCCGCGGGCGCGATCCTCACCATGCTCGCCGACACGATGACGCCCGAGGCCTTCGAGCACGGCGGCGGAGTAGTCGGGCTCGTGACGGTCGGCGGCTTCGCCGCCGCCTACCTCCTGTCGACGGTCGCTTGATCCGGCCGCGATTGCGACCCGAGGGCCGGCCGGGACACGAGCACCTACGCACGCCCCGCACCCGATGAGCCGTCTGCTCGAGCGCCTTGGCCTCGAACGACCGATCATTCAGGCCGGCGTGGGCGGCGGAGTGGCCCGCCACGAGCTCGCCGCCGCGGTCTCGGAGGCCGGGGGCCTGGGGACGCTCGGGATGCTCGGCGCGGCACACCTGCGCGGAGAGCTTGCGGCCGCGCGCCGCCTCACCGGCGCGCCGCTCGCGATCAATCTCCTACTTCCGTTCGCGGGCCGGGAGCACTGAGAGGTCGCTGAGGGGGCCGACGTCGTCGTCACCTTCTGGGGAGCCCCGAAGCGCAGGGTCGCGGGACTCTGGCTTCACGCGTGCGGATCGGTCGACGAGGCGCGCGCGGCACACGCGGCGGGCGCCGATGGCGTCATCATCCAGGGTGTCGAGGCCGGTGGCCACGTGCGAGGCACGGTCCCCGCGCTCGAGCTGCTCGAGCGCACGCGGTCCACCCTGCCCACCGAGCTGCCCGTCCTCCTCGCCGGCGACATCGCCGACGAGGGCGACGTGCAGACGGCGCTCGAGGCGGGGGCCGACGCGGCGGTGCTCGGCACCCGGTTCCTCCTCTCCGAGGAGAGCCGCGCGCATCCCCGGTACAAGCAGACCGCCCTCGTCGCCGAGGAGACCGTGCTGACCGAGCTCTTCGGCCTCGGCTGGCCGGCGGCACCTCATCGTGTCTTGCCGAACGCGGCGACACGGCGCTGGCTGCCTAGCGAGGGTCGCGAACCGGCGTGGGCGCTCGCGGCCCAGCGAACCCTCACCCCGCTCGCCGGCCGCCTCCCCGAGCGCCTGGCGAGGCGCTTCGCCGCCGCTCAGCGACCGGCCCTGCCGCTGCTCTCCCCGTCGCCGCCGGTGGACGACGCGCCGCTCGGCTGCCTGCTCGAGGCAGGCCCGCTCTACGCCGGGCAGTCGGTAGCCCGGATCGGCGACGTGCGTCCGGCTTCGGCGCTCGTGGCGGAGCTCACGCCCTAAAGG
>JACCTJ010000287.1 GCA_013812485.1 Thermoleophilaceae bacterium | reverse complement strand
CGTCTAAGGCAACCGGTTCGGGCTCCAGTTTTGCAGCCGGCTCTGCTTCGGTTTCCTCGACTACCTCGGGAGTTGCCTCCTCGGCAGCATCCGCCTTGGGAGCCTCATCGGCCTCGAGCGGCGGCGGCGCGCCGTCATCGGTCGCAGCAGCACCATCGATGGCAGCTGCCGGGAAGACGTCCTCGGAGAGGTTCAGGTTCGGTGTCAGGTGCACCGACTCGCCGCCGTCGGCACGCGGGAGTGGCTCCTGCCCCTCCTCGACCCGCTTCAGCGAGAGCGAGAGGCGACGCCGCTCGGCGTCCACCTCGAGGATCAGGACGTTGACCGCGTCGCCCTGCGAGACGACCTCGCGCGGGTTCTCGACGTGGTGCTGCGCCAGCTCGGAGATGTGCACGAGCCCCTCGACGCCCGGCAGGATCTCGACGAAGGCGCCGAAGGTGACGACCTTTGTGACGCGACCCTCGACGACGTCGTTCTCGGAGTAGCTCTCGAGCACCTGCTGCCAGGGATCGGACTGCGTCTGCTTGAGGCCGAGCGAGATCCGCTGGCGGTCGCGGTCGATGTCGAGCACCTTGACCGGGACGACATCGCCGATCGAAAGGATCTCGGAAGGATGGTTGACGTGGCTCCATGAGAGCTCTGAGATGTGGATCAGACCGTCGATCCCGTCGAGGTCGACAAAAGCGCCGAACTCGACGATATTGGAGATCGCGCCCTCGACGACTTGGCCGGGCTGCAGCCGGTCGAGGATCTGCTGGCGAACTTCCTTGCGCTCTTCCTCGAGGACCGCGCGGCGAGACAGGACGACGTTGTTGCGCGAGCGGTTGAGCTCGATCACCTTGCACTCGATCGGGCGGCTCATGAAGTCGTCGAGGTCCTGCACGCGACGGATGTCGACGAGCGAGGCGGGCAGGAAGCCGCGTACCCCGAGATCGACGATCAGACCGCCCTTGACGACCTCGATGACCGTCCCTTCGACGGGCTCGCCGGACTCGGCCGCACCTTCGATGCGCCGCCACGCCTTCTCGAAGCGGGCACGCTTCTTCGACAGGATCAGCCGTCCGTCCTGGTCCTCCTTGGTGAGGACGAGCGCGTCGACCTCCTCCCCCAGTGCGACCTCGTGCGAGGCGTCGACCGACTTGCGGATCGACAACTCCTTCTGCGGGATGACGCCCTCGGACTTGTAGCCGACGTCGATCAGGACCTCGTCCTTGTCGATCCGCACGACCTGCCCGGTGAGCACGTCGCCCTCGCTGAAGACGATCAGCGTCGCGTCGTAGTTCGGGACGATCTGCCCGTCGATCTCGAGCAGGAGGCCGTCGGAGCCCTCGACGGTCTGGGCAGGGGGAGTCGCTTCGGCGGTGGCCACGGACGCTGAGCTTAGCGGGCAACCGCGGAGCGCGGGGGTGCGGACCTCCGGGCCAGAGCGGCGCTGGCTAGGCTCAAGCCCGTGCCGAGAAGACGGACCAAGCGCGGGACCGAGCGCACCCCGCTCAACGGTGAGGTCGACGTCCTCGTCTGCGGCGCGAGCTTCGCCGGGCTCGCCGTCGCCCGGGAGCTCGCGGGCGCGCGACGCGCGGACGGCGCGCCGGCGCGAGTGCTCGTGCTCGACCGCTACGAGATCGGCGAGCGTCAGACCTCGGCCTGCGCGGCGCCGACAAGCTGGCTCGAGGCCCTCGGGCTCGAGGACTCGGTGCGCCAGACCTTTCGCGACCTCGTCATCAACACGCCGCACGGCTCGTCGCGCTACCGCCTGCCCTGGACCTTCTCGACCTTCGACTACCCGAAGCTCTGCGGGCTCCTGGACGACCAGAACGACGCCGAATTCGAGACCGCGAAGGTGGAGGGACGCTCGGGCAACACCGTCCACACCGACCGCGGCGAGGTCTCCGCCCCGCTCGTCGTCGACGCGCTCGGCTGGCGGCGAATGCTCGCCCCCGCGGACGCCCGCTTCCAACCGCCCGACGCGCCGCTGTCGCGCGGGCTCGAGGTTCACCCCGGCGGCGAGGGGAACGAGCTCGAGATCTGGATCGACCGCTCGTACGTCCGCGCGGGCTACTCGTGGAGCTTTCCCGCGGGCGACGAGGTGCGGATCGGCGTCGGCTCCTTCGATCCACGTGCGCACGTGAAGGACCCGACCGTGCGCCTGGCCGAGGACCTCGGCTCGGAGGCCGTCCGTTACCAGGGCAACTGGATCCCCCACCGGCTGCGGCCCGCGGCCGAGGACGGGATCTTCTTCGCCGGCGACTCGGCCGGACACTGCCTTCCGCTCACCGCCGAGGGCATCCGCACCGCGCTGTACTTCGGCATCGCCTGCGGGCGTGAGCTACGCGGCGTCCTCGCAGGGCGGGCGAGCCGGGAGGAGGCCCTGCGGCGCTTCGCGGCCTTCAGCGGCGGCCACCGTCATCCGTTCGGGTCCATGCTCCGCCTCCAGCGGCTGGTGCCGCGGGTGCCGCCACGGCTGCTCGCCGCCGCCATCCGCGCCATGGGCACCCAGCGCGTCGTCGACTGGTCGTTCGGACACTATCTGGAGATCGCGCCGCCGGAGTTCGCCCGCGCACCAGCGGCTCACGCTCGGCCGAACGCCGCGCAGCGGGACGTGGCAGCGGTAGCCGGGTAGCGGCTCGCGCCGCACGGCTCAGCCCGCCGCTCTTTTCCCGGAGGCGGCGAAAAGCGACGCTTTGCCGCCGCCGACTAGAAGCCGCGGCGCTCGCGGTCGGCCGAGCGCCCGGCCGGAGCGGCTGAAACTCCACATCGTCACGATGAAGAAGAAGGCCATGGTCAGCGCCGCGATGCCGATGACGGTCGCCTCGGAGAAGTCGACCACCCCGATAGTCGCGAAGAACACCAGCACGAGC
>JACCTJ010000225.1 GCA_013812485.1 Thermoleophilaceae bacterium | reverse complement strand
GCTCGAGAGCTCGAGCACCGCCCAGATGAGCGACAGCGCCGAGGTCTCGCCCGGGAAGCGCCCGAATGACCTTCGTGCGGCGACGGACCTCGACGAAGGTGCGCTCAAGGAGATTCGTGCTCCGGATTTCGCTTGCGGTGCTCGGTGGGCCAGCGCAGGTGGGCGACCAGGGCGTCCAGATCGCGCTCGATCACCGCCGCGGCCGAGGGGTAGGTGCCGCGATAGTCGCCGGCCAGACGCGAGCAGCTCGCGTCTGGCCTCGCCCGGCGAGGCGGCCTCGTCGAAGATCCGCCACCAGCGGGCCTTGACCTCGCGATGATGGCGCTCCGGGAGCTTCGCGGTCACCGAGCGCAGAGCGTGGACGGTGCAGCGCTGCCCGTCGGCCTGCGCCCACAGCTGCTGCGCCGCCTTCCAGAGCCCGGGCGCTCCGTCGGCGATCACGAGCGCCGGCGAGCGGAGGCCTCGCTCGATCAGGTCGCGTCCGAAGGAGAGCCAGGACTCGTAGCTCTCGCGGCTGCCGAGGGCGAGGCCGAGCAGGACCTTTTGGCCCTCGAGGGTCACCCCCCACGCCACGAGCACGCCCTCGGCCGGCTCGTCGTCGGGGCGCAGCTTGAGGTAGATGGCGTCGAGGAACAGGTAGACGAGGTCGTGCTCTGAGAGGCGGCGCTCGCACCAGCGCCGGTAGCGCTCGGCGGTCTCTGAGCAGACGCGGGCGACTGTCGACTTGGCGATCATCGGCTCCTCGAAGGTCTCAGCCAGCGCCGCCTCGACGTCGCGGACCGAGAGGCCGCGCAGGAACGAGCAGATGACGAGCGACTCGAGTGCGTGGGTGCGGGCGACGCCCTTGCCGAGGACCTTCGACTCGAAGCCGAGGCGCTGGGCGTCGCGAACCCGCGGGCGCTCGAGCTCCACCGCTCCGCTCGTCGTCTTCACCGTGCGGGGCTCGTAGCCGTTGCGGTGGGAGATCGGGTCCGCGGCGCGCTCATAGCGCACGCGGCCCAGGAACTCGGTGACCTCATCCTCGAGCGCCTGCTGGAGGATCAGCCGGGCGCCGAGGCGGCCGATCGCCTCCACCGGGTCGACCTCGCGATCGACTCCTTCGAGGAACTCCCCGCGCTTCGGCACCGGGGATCGTCTCGGGCTTAGCGGGCTTGCTTGCCCTCGTCGTCCTTGCCGTAGGGCTGGGTCTGCTGGGTCTGCTTCGACTTCTTCTGGGCCATCGCGTCCTCCTCAGACCCTAGCTTGAAGGGCTCAACCTCGAGCCGCCCAGTTCTTGGCGGAGCAGGCGACTCGGACAAGCCATAGACGAAGGAGGCCAGTATGGCCGAGATCGCAGACGCTCGACAGCCGTGTGGTTCTGGGCGGCCTACCTGGTCGCCACCCACCATCCGGGGATCTCGGCCGTGCAGCTGCAGCGCCAGCTCGGCATCAGTCGCCACGAGACCGCGTGGATGATGCTGCACAAGCTCAGGCGCGCGATGGTCGCCCCCGAGCGCGAGCCGCTCAAGGGCGAGATCGAGGCCGACGAGTTCTTCCTGGGCGGCTTCGAGGAAGGGCTCAAGGGTGGCCGCCAGCGCGGTCGCAAGACGTTGGTGGGCGTCGCCGTCGAGGTTCGCGGCCGCGGCTCTGGGCGCCTTCGCCTGGAGGTTCTGACCGACGCCTCGGGTGACTCGATGGGCGCCTTCGTCAGCTCGACGACGACCAAGGGCGCGATGGTGCACACCGACGGCTGGCCGTCCTACAACGGCTTGACCAAGCTCGGCTACGACCATCGACCGCGCAGCCAGCGAGCCGAGCCCGGCGAGCAGCTGCTGCCGCGCGCGCATCGCGCCGTCTCCAACCTCAAGGCATGGCTGCACGGCACTCACCGCTGGGCCTCGCCCGAGCACTTGCCGGCCTACCTCGACGAGTTCGTGCGCCACGAGGCGCTGTCGGATCGAGTGGGGTGCAAGGCCCCACCGCCGGGCCGTCGCAGCGGCCCGGTGAAGCTGAGGGCAGCCTGACCCCGGAGCTGCGGGCGAGGGCGGGAGCGGCCCTGACAACGACGTGACGCGCAGGAACCACCGGACTGCGCGGGCACGGCAAGCAAGGCGGAACGGTGTAACGCAAGTGATCCAGTGGCAGAACCCCCGCAAGTGAGGTCGCCGGCTCAAACCCGATGGATACGGGCCGGCCATGCGGTGCGCGGGCTCCCCGTGGATTCCGGGGAGACCGGTCCGCGGTGGCAGGTATTCGGCCGCCACGGAACCGCGACGAGCGGCTGCGTGATCGTCGCGGCAGGCCCGCCGGGGCATAGCTGGGCACCACCCCGCCGATCGAACGGCAGTGAACGTGGGAACCCTCCCGCCGTCGCCGACGCCCTCCGGGGCAGGCTAGGCGCAGCGTCCGCCGATGGCGGCGGGAGGGGACGGAGCCTTCGTAGTAGTCCGAGCCGGGGAGAGCCCGGTACACGGCGAAGGAGGGCAGCGGGCCTGCAGCGCCCGACTGGAAGGCGGGGAGGTCGCCGGTGAATGCCGGCGCGCCGTGGCCGGAGCCGAAGGTGGCGAAGGAGCGGGTACTCGGGATCCAGCGCAAGCTGCACAAGTGGGCTCAGGACGACCAGCAGCGGAGGTTCAAGGACCTCCACAACCTCGTCTGCGACCCGGCCACGCTGATGGTGGCGTGGACACGGGTCAGGGCCAACCGAGGGTCGCGCTCAGCGGGTGTGGACGGCCAGTCGGCCGCCTATGTCGAAAAGGTGCTGGGCGTGGAGCGGTTCCTGTCCGGGCTTCGCGAGGAGCTTCGGTCGGGGAGCTACCGGCCGGCGCCGGTCAAGGAGCGCAAGATCCCCAAGCGCGGCGGCAAGTTGCGTCGGCTGGGGATCGCGACGCTTCGCGACCGGGTCGTGCAGGCCGCGCTCAAGCTGGTGGCGGAGCCGATCTTCGAGGTCGACTTCGAGCCGTGCTCGTATGGGTTTCGGCCGGGGCGCCGGGCTCAGGACGCGATCGCCGAGGTGCACTTCCTCACCTCCCGCTCCTATGAGTGGGTCGTGGAGGCAGACGTCGAGGCGTGTTTCGACCGACTCTCGCATGTCGCCATCATGGACGGCGTGCGAGCTCGGATCGCGGACAGGCGCGTCCTTGAGCTCGTCAAGGCGTTCCTGAAGGCCGGAATCATGAGCGAGCACGGTGGCCTCGAGGCACAGCTCACCGGCACCCCCCAGGGCGGGATTCTCTCGCCGCTGATGTCGAACATCGCGCTCTCCGCGCTCGATCAGCATTTCACTCGGGCGTGGGAGGAAATGGGAGACACGACGGAGCGCAAGAAGCGCCGACGTCACGGCAAGGCGAACTACCGGCTCGTCCGCTACGCCGATGACTTTGTCGTCTGCGTGGCTGGCGACCGATGCCACGCCGAGGCGCTCGTCGCCGAGATCGAGCACGTCGTCCGACCGCTCGGCCTCGCGCTCTCGGCAGAGAAGACCCGCGTGACCCACATCGACGAGGGCATCGAGTTCCTCGGCTGGCGGATCAAGCGCCAGCGAGGACGCGATCACCGACCGCACGTCTACACCTACCCGTCCAAACGGTCGCTTGCGGCCGTGATGGCGAAGGTCAAGAAGATCACGCGGTCGGACTACAACCAGCCGTTCGGCCAGCTTCTGCACCGGCTCAACCCGGTGCTCAGGGGCTGGTGCGCCTACTTTCGCGGCGGGGTCTCCTCGCGCACCTTCAACTACCTGCGCGCCTATGTCTGGCGGCGGGTGGTTCGCTGGCTGCGCCGGAAACACCGCAAGGCAAGTTGGCGCTGGCTCAGACGCCACTACCTTCCCGGGTGGTGGCCAACCCACGGCACGACGGTGCTCTTCAACCCCGGCGCGGTGCGGACAACCCGCTACCGATACCGAGGCAAGAGCATTCCGACACCATGGGAGCAGGGCACGCTCGCCATGCGCGAACCTGCCCTGCCGCTCGAGCGCCTGGAGGGACTGGTCGCCCGATGAACACCGGCATGCCCGTGGAGAGCCCGGTGCGCGGAGACGTGCACGCCGGGTTCGGTGGGCGGGTCGGGGAAACGGAGCGGCCGAAAGGCCGCCACCGCGCCTCGGCCCGACCCTACGTCTTCCGCCACAACCG
>JACCTJ010000204.1 GCA_013812485.1 Thermoleophilaceae bacterium | reverse complement strand
GGACCGGCCGGTGTCGATACCGCTGAGCACGCGCACCAGCCCGAGCACCGCCCGTCCCGACCGGCCGGTGTCGACGCCGGCGCGGGCGTAGGCGTGATCGCTAGGCACCGCCTCATTGAAGCGCATGGGTCGGGCGAGCGGGCCGGCATCACCCGACGCTCCGTAGATCGCCTCCACCGCATCCGTGGGTCGGTACCCGACGTTCCTCGCGGGGGCAAAGGCGATCCGAACCGAGTCCCCGCAACCGGGGATCGCTGCAGCCCCTCGACACTACCGGCGGCTGAGAGCGGTGAACGCAACCGCACCGAAGACAACCCGATAGGCGCCCAGCGGTGCGTAGGAGCGCGCCGACTGGATCGACTCGAGCAGCGGCCGCGCGGCGAGCGTCGATACCGCCGCTGCGACCGCGCCGAGCGCGAACGACGCCGCCAGGCCCGGCGGGAGCCCGCGTCGCGCCAATCGCACCGACTTGAGCACGGCCGCGCCCGTGATCACGGGCAGGGCCGCGTGGCGCGAGAGCCGGCTCGCCGCCGGCCGGTCGAGCCGGCGTAGACGCGCCACGGTCAACGTCGCGCCGTTGCGCGAGACCCCGGGCGCGAGCGCGGCCGCCTGGGCCACGCCCAGCCACAGGTGGTCGACCGCCCCGGCCGCCGCGTAAGGGCGCTCAGCCGGACGACGATCCGCCGCCGCGAGCGCCAGCCCGGCGACCACCTGAGCGACGGCCACGCGTCGTGGCGTCCCGGCGCGCCGCTCGATCGCGTCCTCGAACAGGAGCCCCGCCGCGGCGGGTGGCGCAAACGCGAGCGCGGTGCCGAGCAGGCGGCCCGCGTCGAGATCGCCCACCGCCTCGGCAACCTCCCCTCGCAGGGCGAACAACAGCGCCACCGCCGTCCCCGCGTGCACTGCGACCTCGAACGCCTTGCGCAGCTCGGGATCGAGTCGCGCGTAGCTCCAGCCCAGAAGCTCCGGCACGAGCACCAGGTGACCCGAGCTCGACACCGGCAGAAGCTCCGCCGGCCCCTGCATCGCCCCGAGCGCGAGCGCCTGGGAGAGCGGCAGCGCGCTCGCGCCCCGCTGAGCCGCTATGCGCGCTGCGCCTCGGCGCCTGACGGCTCGTCGCCTCCGCGCCCGCGCCACCACCGCACGACCAGGTAGATCGCCGTGAGGACGATCAGCGCCGCCACGACGTAGTCGACGTAATGGAGGTACCCCTGCCACTGACGCCAGCGCTCGCCGACCTTCACCCCGATGTAGGTGAGCATCAGCATCCACGGGATGCAGCCCGCGAGCGTGAGCAGGCTGAAGCGCCAGAACGGCATCCGCGCCACCCCGGCGGGCAGCGAGATGAAGGTGCGAATGATCGGGAGCAGTCGCGTGAAGAACACGGTGGCGTCGCCGTGGCGCTGGAACCAGCGATCGGCGGTCTCCAGGTGCTTGGGCGAGATGCCCAGCTTGCGGCCGTGCTTCTCGATCAGGTCGACCCGCCCGGCCCGGCCGACCCCGTAGGCGATCCACGACCCGACGAGGTTCGCCACCGAGGCGACCGCGACGGCCAGGACCAGCGAGTACTCGCCCTCGGCCACGTTGAAGCCGGCGAACAGCATCGTGGCCTCGCTGGGGATCGGAATGCAGGCGCTCTCGAGCACCATCAGCACGAAGACTCCGACGAGGCCGAGGTCGCCGACGACCCCGACGGCGAAGTTGACGATCGGGTCCGTGATCGAGGCGAGGATCAGGTACACCGGCGGCTAGGGTAGCCGCCCGTGGGGGTCCCGCTGTTCGCCACCTCGCTCGCGGAGCACATGCCGCGCATCACCGAGCGGCTGGCGGAGGTCGCCGCCTCGGGCCGCTACATCCTCGGTCCCGAGGTCGAGGCCTTCGAGGGCGAGCTCGCCGCCCGTCTCGGCGCGCGCCACTGCGTCGGGGTCGCCAACGGCACGGACGCGCTGGCCATCGGGCTGCGGGCGCTCGGCGTCGGACCCGGCGACGAGGTCGTCGTGCCGTCTTTCACCTTCTACGCCACCGCCGAGGCCGCGGCGGCGATCGGCGCGCGGCCCGTCTTCTGCGACATCGATCCGGGGACGTTCTGCGTCACCGCGGAGACCGTCGAGCGCGCGTTCACGCCGCGCACGCGCGCGATCGTGCCGGTCCACCTGTTCGGGAACGTCGCGCCGGTCGAGGATCTGCGCGGTCTCGGCGTGCCGATCCTCGAGGACGCCGCTCAGGCCACCGGCGCAACGCTCGGGGCCCGCCACGCCGGCACGCTCGGCGATGCCGCGGCTCTGTCCTTCTTTCCGTCGAAGAACCTCGGTGGGCTCGGCGACGGCGGGGCGGTCGTGACCGACGACGACGAGGTGGCCGAGCGCGCGCGCCTGCTGCGCTCCCACGGCTCGCACGACAAGCAGACCTACACGGCGGTCGGCTACAACTCGCGCCTCGACGCGCTCCAGGCCGCCGCGCTGCGCGTCCTCCTGCCCGAGCTCGAGGGTTGGAATGAGCGCCGCCGCGCGGTCGCCGACGCCTACGCCGCCCACGGCCTGGGCGAGCACGCGGCCCTGCCCGAGCCCACGCCGGCCGCCGAGCACGTCTACCACCTGTACGTCGTTCGCCATCCCCGCCCGGACGAGCTCGCCTCCCGCCTCGCCGAGCACGGGATCGAGGCGCGCTCCTACTACCGCGTGCCCGTGCATCGTCAGCCCGCGATGGCCCCTTACCTTTCCGCGGACGGACCCCCGAACCTCCCCGGAACCGACGAGGCCGCCGCCACCAACCTCGCCCTGCCGATGGGCCCCGAGCTGAGCGCCGGCGAGGTCGAGGAGGTGGTCGCCGCGTGCGCGTCTGGATCGACCTGACCAACAGCCCGCACGTGCTCGTCATGCGGCCCCTGATCGAGCGCATGCGGGCACAGGGGCATGAGGTCGAGGTCACCGCCCGCGACTTCGCCCAGACCCTCGAGCTGTGCGAGCGCTTCGGGATCGACCATACGCCCATCGGCCGCCACCGCGGCGAGCGGCGGACGAGCAAGGCTCTCGGCCTCGCCCAGCGCGCGCTCGCGCTTGCGCGCTGGGCGCGCCGCCGGCGCTTCGACCGCGCGCTGGGCCACGGCTCCAACGACGTGACCGTCGCGGCCGCCCTCCTGCGCGTCCCGAGCGCCACGGCCTTCGACTACGAGTGGGCGAGGGTCCAGCACACGGTGAACTGCCGCCTGGCGCGAGCGGTGGTCGTCCCCGACGCGATCCCGCCGGAGCGGCTCGCGCCCTACGGGGCAAGCCCTCGCAAGCTGCGCCGCTACGCCGGGCTCAAGGAGGAGTACTACCTGGCCGACTTCGAGCCCGACCGCGCCGTGCTCGACGAGCTCGGCATCGATCCGGCCGAGCCGCTGGCGGTCGTGCGCACGCCGCCCGAGGTCTCGCTCTACCACCGCTTCGAGAGCCCGCTCTTCGCGCAGGTTCTCGAGCGCCTGCGCGGGACGCAGACCGTGGTCCTGCCGCGCACGCCCGAGCAGCGGGCGCAGCTCGCCGCGCGCGACGGCCTGATCGTCCCCGAGCGCGCGATCGACGCCCAGAGCCTCGTCGCGCACGCGGACCTGATGGTCTCGGCCGGGGGGACGATGAACCGCGAGGCCGTGGCGCTCGGCACGCCGGTCTTCACCACCTTCGCAGGGCGCCTCGGCGCGGTCGACGAGCGGCTCGTGGCGGAGGGCCGTCTGCGCCGCCTCGAGGCGGCGGAGCAGATCGTTCTCGAGCGCCGCGCGCCCGCCGTCCAGTCGCGGATCCGCCGGGATCCCTGCGTCCTGGTGAACATGTTGTTATCGGCCTAGACTGGGCGGGTTCGCGATGTCGCGCCTCGCCTCCTCACTCCACGCTCGCCGCGTCGGCCAGGTCACCACCGACGCCCTGCTCGTCGCGGCGGCCTACTACCTGGCCTTCGTGCTGCGCTTCGACGCCGGCATCCCCGAGCGCTACGCGGAGCTGCTGACCGCGACGCTGCCGTTCGTCGTCGTCGGCAAGGTCGTCGTCTTCGCCCTGTTCAGGCTCTACCACAAGCTTTGGCGCTTCGCGGACGGACGCGACTTCGAGGCGATGGCGCGCGCCGTGGTCGTGGCGAGCCTGCTGCTCGTCGTCGTCCTGTTCCTGCTGTCTCCGGGCGACAACGATCCTCCGCGCGGGGTCGTTGCGCTCGACTTCCTGCTCACGCTCGCCGGCGTGGCGGGAGCGCGACTGCTCGTGCGCGGCCTCGTCGAGCGCCGCCCGCGCCTCACGCTCGCGCGGCGGGACGCCCGCGAGGTCCTGATCGTCGGCGCCGGCGGCGGAGGCCAGTCGGTCGCCTTCGAGCTGCGGCGCAACCCGCAGCTGCGGACCGAGCCGATCGGGTTCGTCGACGACGATCCGCGCAAGCGCAGGATGCGCGTGGCCGGCCTCAAGGTGCTGGGGACGACTGACGAGCTCGCCCGCGTCCTCGACGATGCCGAGCCGCACGAGGTGATCATCGCCATACCGTCTGCGCCCGGCGTCCTGCGCCAGAAGGTCGTCACCGCCTGTCGAGCGCGGGCCATTCCCGTGCGCACGCTGCCGACTGTGTTCGAGCTGCTCTCGGGCGGGATGGACCTCATGCGTCAGGTCCGCGACGTGCGCGTCGAGGACGTGCTCGGGCGCGAGCCGGTGCGAGCCGAGATCGAGCGCGTCGGCGCCTACCTGGCCGATAGGGTCGTGCTCGTCACCGGCGCCGGCGGCTCGATCGGCGCCGAGCTGTGTCGCCAGATCGCGCGCGTCGGCCCGAAGCGGCTCGTGCTCGTCGAGAACGCCGAGGGAGCCCTGTTCGAGATCCGCCGCCAGCTCGGCGAGGAGCGCCACTTCGACCGCGCGACATCGGTGCTCGCCGACTGCCGCGACGCCACGCGCATGCGCGAGGTCTTCGCCGAGCATCGGCCGGCGGTGGTCTTCCACGCCGCCGCCTACAAGCACGTGGGGCTGATGGAGGAGAACCCCGTCGAGGCGGTTCGCAACAACGCCGTGGCCACGCGCATCGTGGCCGCCGCTGCGGGAGAGTCGCTCGTCGAGCGTTTCGTGCTCGTGTCGACCGACAAGGCGGTCAGTCCCGAGACGGTGATGGGCGCCTCGAAGGCCCTCGCCGAGTGGGCGGTCGAGGCGGCCCAGCACCGCTTCTCGGGTACGCGCTTCGCCACCGTGCGCTTCGGCAACGTGCTCGGGTCGTCAGGCTCGGTAGTGCCGATCTTCCGTCGCCAGATCGCGGCTGGCGGCCCTGTGACCGTGACCGAAGCGGAGATGACCCGCTACTTCATGACCATCCCCGAGGCCGTCCAGCTCATCATCCGCTCGGGCGACCTGGGGCGCGGAGGCGAGGTCTTCGTCCTCGAGATGGGCGAGCCGGTGAGGATCGTCGACCTCGCTCGCAACATGATCCGGCTCTCGGGGCGCGAGCCCGACGCCGACATCGCCGTCGAGATCGTCGGCCGCCGGCCGGGCGAGAAGCTCCACGAGGAGCTCTTCAACGTCGACGAGAATCCGCTCCCGACCGCGGCGGACAAGATCCTCGCGGCCGAGCGCCCTCCGCTCGACCGGCTCTGGGTCGAGGAGGCGTTCGCACGGGTCGAGAGCGTGGTCTACGGAGGCGACGCGGCGGCGCTCCCCGAGGCCGTGTCGACGCTCGCGCGCGAGCGCGGGGAGCTCGCCGGCGCCCGCGCGGAGGGCGAGGGGCCGCCGGTCGTGGACGGTCGCGGCGCCGACGTGTCCGCGGGCTCGTCCGCCGCCGCGGGTGAAGGCCTCCTGCCCGGTTAAGGTACCCGGTCGTGGAGGTGATCCAGCAGATCGGGTCTTACGCGGGGTTCGCGGCGGTGGTGGGCCTCGCGGTGCTGAGCGCGCTCTACTTCTCCCAGGCCCGCGATCTGCGGCGGCTGCGGGAATGGGCGGGGCGGGCGCCGGACCGCCCTGGGCCGGCGCGCGCCGCAGCCGATCCGCGGGGCTCGCCGACGGCGCCCGACCGAGAGGCACAGGCCTCGCCGGTGGC
>JACCTJ010000185.1 GCA_013812485.1 Thermoleophilaceae bacterium | reverse complement strand
CCGCCGCTTCGCTCGGGCCGCGGGCGCGCCGGTGGCTCGGGGCGCTACCCCGCGCAGTTGGCCCAGGGCGACGAGCCCGACTGTGAGTAGAGCTGGCCCGCGAGGCGGTTCTGCTCGGCCTCGGAGGCATCAGCCGGGTCGCCCGAACCGCCGAGCCCCTCCCATGTGGAGCGGTCGAACTGGTACTTGCCTCCGTACTGGCCATCGGGGCTGACCGCCGAAGCGTTCCCGCCCGACTCGCACTGGGCGATGCGCTGGAGGTCAGGAGAGACACCGGAGGAGCCGTTCGCGCTCGAGGAGTCGGAGGCCGACGACTCACTCGTCGAACCCGTGTCGCTTGCGGCGGTCTCGTCCTCCTCCTCGGCGTCGGACTGTGCTTCTGCGTCCGCCTGCGCTTCGGCTTCGGCGTCGGCTTCGGCCTGGGCGTCGGCTTCGGCCTGAGCGTCTGCTTCGGCCTGAGCGTCTGCTTCGGCCTCGGCCTGCTCGTCGGCTTCCGCCTGCGCCTGGGCTTCGGCCTCGGCGTCGCTCTGCTCGTCAACCTCGTCCGAGTCGGCCTGATCGCTCGACTGCTCCTGCTCAGTCGGTTGCGGCTCGTCGCTCTCCGTTTCGGCCTGCTCGGTCGGCTGCGGCTCCTCGCTCTCGGGCTCCTGTGCCTCGAGCGGCGGAGCCGACTCCGTCGCCGCCGACTCCTCCTCCGGCTCGGCCTGCAGCGACGACTCCTCCTCGGTTGAGGTGTCCGAGGAGCTCGCCGATGCCTGACCACCGAGCCCCAACGCCCCGAACGTCGCCGGACCAACGATCCCGTCCGCGACCAGACCGTTGCGCGCCTGGAAGGACCTGACCGCGCTGTCGGTCTCGGGCCCGAACATTCCGTCCTCGGCCACCCCAACGGCGCGCTGAACTTCCGTCACGCCCGGGCCGCTCGAGCCGGTCCGGTACCACGTCTCGAGCTCGACGCTCGTAGCGACGCTGGCGCTGCCCGTCGAGTGAGCGGAGGCGAGGGTCACCGTCGGCGCCCCGGCGAACGTGGCGGCGGCGACCATGAACGCTCCGGTGGTCGGGATCTGGCGGCGGCGCCGGCGGCGCGCCGAGGTCGCCGCCGCCCGCCGGCGGCGGGAGCGCTCGAGCGACCGATGAAAGCGTTCAGGGGCATAGGGATCTGGAAGCGTGTTGGCTACCACGTGGTCTCCTTCTTCGTCTCTCTTGGACGCCTACGGGGTTAGCTGACGGGCTCGCGCGAAGAGAACGCGCTATGCCGCACACCGGCGGCAACTCGCCCCGTGGACCGGCCGTAGCCGGTCCAATCGGTTCCCCCGTTCCCTGCCGCACGGAGCAGCAGGAACTCGGCAGACTGCGTTGGACAGCGAAGGATTGTAGAGCGTTTGCCCGCAACCGTCTCGTGCGTCCCGTGCGAGGTCGCGGGCGCGTAAGGTCCGCCCCATGCCGCGCCGTATGCGGGCCGGGCCCTGGATCGCCGCTGGCGACTCTGGTCGTCATCCTCCTCGTCGATCGCCGTCGCGCTGCTCCAGTTCTCCCCGCGATCCGTCGTCGCGACCTGGAGCAGCCGCGCTCGCTTCCCTACGACGGGCGCGGCCCCTACCAGCTTACGGTCGTCCGCGAGGGCTACGACCTGAGCCTTCTCTTCCTCGAGCCCGAATACACCCTCTACCTCGGCCGCGACGCGGGCGAGCCCGCGTACGGCCACTACTTGCCGCTCGAGAAAGGATGCCGGCAAGACGTTCTCACTCGCCGCCGCCCAAGCGAAGCTCAAGACCGGCCGCCTCGCCGTGCGGGCCGCCGAGGAGGCGGTGCAGATCCACGGCGGCTACGGCTACATCGAGGACTACCCGGGTCTGCCGCTTCTACCGCGACGCCAAGATCCTCACCATCGGCGAGGGGGACGGACGAGATCCAGCAGATGGTGATCGCGCGGGCGCTCGGCGCCTGAGCTCGAGCTTCATTCCTTCGGTCCAGGATTCTGTTGTAGTATCGTACAACTATGTTGACCGTGCCCGAGGCTGCGAAACGCACTGGCCGCAACCCGGAGACAATCCGCCGATGGATCCGTTCGGGCCGGCTCCGCTCTGAGCGAGTGGGGACTCAGCACCTCGTGGAGGAGCGGGACCTCGAACACGCGACCGGGGGGTGGGAGACCGGCCCGCTGCCCGAGGAATGGCACACGATGTCGGACGGACGACCGATGATCGACGTCGTCAGGTACGTCCGCCTGTCCCGCGAGGGGCACTGACCCTCGTCGTCGATGCCAGCGTCGCCTTCTCGGCGTGCCTGGCGGAAAACGGCTTCGTCTCCCTGGCTCCCGAGCGGCCAGCGGCGCCGCCGCTCATGTGGCCCGAGGTTCGCTCGGCGCTGCGCCAGGCGGCCTGGCGCGGTGCGCTGACCCGCGAGCACGCGCTCGAGTCACTCGAACGACTCGAATCCGCACCGATCGAAGCGAACGCCTACTCCACGCTCGGCCGGGACGCGTGGCTTCTCGCGGAGCAGCTCAGGTGGGCGAAGACCTACGACGCCGAATACGTCGCGCTGGCGCGTCACCTGAGGTGTCGGCTCTTGACCGCAGACGAGCGGCTTCGCCGCGGCGCGGCGCACCTCGCCGAGGTGATCGGTCCGACCGAGCGCTGACGCTCCCCTCAGACCTTCCGCTCGAGCAACCGCGCCGCCGCGGTAGCCGGGTCGACGCGCCGGGCCACGACCTCGTCGAGCAGCTCGCGCACCTCCGCGTCGTCGCGCGTCGAGGCCTCGAGCCGGCGGCGCAGGCGCACCGCGGCGAGCGTCATGACCTCGTTCTCCAGGTTGCGCCGGCGGCGCTCGGCCAGGGTGCCCTCGGCCTCGATGTGCTCACGGTGCTCGCTGATCTTCTCGACGAGCTCGTCGATCCCCTTGGCAGCGGCGGCCTCGGTCCGGACGATCGGTATCTTCCAGCGGCCCTCCGGCGCCAGCGAGAGGGTCGCGCGGATCTCGCGGATCATGGTGTCGGCCAGCGGGTGGTCGGACTTGTTGACGACGATCACGTCGGGGATCTCCATCACCCCCGCCTTGAGGGCCTGGATCGAGTCGCCCGAGCCGGGCTGGAGCACGAGCACCACCGTGTCCGCGTGGTCGATGATGTCGACCTCGGCCTGGCCCACGCCCACGGTCTCGAGCAGGACCTCGTCCTTGCCCGAGGCGTCCATGAGCAGCGCGGCTTGGAGCGTCGCCTCCGAGAGCCCACCGAGCGAGCCCCGGCTGGCCATCGAGCGGATGAACACGCCCGCGTCGAGGAAGTGCTCGGCCAGGCGGATGCGGTCACCGAGCAGAGCGCCCTTGGTGAACGGCGAGGACGGGTCGATGGAGAGAACGGCGACCTGGCGCTCGCGCTCGCGGGCGTGGCGGACGAGCGCGCCCATGAGCGTCGACTTCCCGACGCCGGGGGGCCCGGTGAAGCCGATGACCTTCGCGCGCCCGGTGTGGGGGTAGATCTCCTGGACGAGCGCCCAGCCCTCGGGGTCGTCGTCCTCGACCAGCGAGATGGCCCGAGCCAGGGCGCGCTTGTCGCCCGCCAGCAGGCGCTCGGAGAGGTCGGCGGCGGTGCGTCCGGGGGCGGCCATGGGGCCGCGAATGGTACGGGCCGGGTTCAGTTCGACGGCGGTGGCGCGGCTCAGGGAGCGCAGCGCGCGCTCGTCGCACAGCGCTCGAGGACCTCGGCCCGCGGGCGCTCGTCCGTTCCCGCCGGCCAGGACAGCTCGAACCGCACCGAGGCCGCGTTATTCGCGTAGCGCTTCTCGCGCAGCGTGCCATCGGCGTTCACCCGGTGGACGAGCTCGTACTGGCCGGCCCGAAGACCGGTCACGTCGAGGGACTGACCCTCGAGGTAGGCGTGGTAGTCGTCCCCGTAACCGACCGAGATGGCCATAGCAACGGCGTTGGCGGTGGGCTCGTTGGGGCGGCAGTTATTGCTCGCGTGGGGGGCCTGCGAGGGCTTGTACTTCGAGCGGTAGCTCGTCTCGTAGCGATCGCCGAGGCAG
>JACCTJ010000172.1 GCA_013812485.1 Thermoleophilaceae bacterium | reverse complement strand
TCGACATCCCGCTCGGGGTGCTTGCCGTCGTCACCGGCGTCGCCGGCTCCGGCAAGAGCTCGCTCGTGCACGGGTCGATCCCTGCCGGCGCGGGTGTCGTGTCGATCGACCAGGGGACCATTCGCGGCTCGCGGCGCAGCAACCCGGCGACCTACACCGGGCTGTTGGACCCGATCCGCAAAGCGTTCGCGAAGGCCAACGGCGTGAAGCCGGCGCTGTTCAGCGCGAACTCCGAGGGCGCCTGCCCCACCTGTAACGGCGCCGGCGTCATCTTCACCGACCTGGCCATGATGGCCGGCGTCGCCACCACCTGCGAGGTGTGCGAGGGAAAGCGGTTCGAGGCATCGGTGCTGGACCACCATCTCAACGGGCGCGACATCAGCGAGGTGCTCGCGATGTCGGTGACCGAGGCCGAGGAGTTCTTCGGCCCCGGCGAGGCGCGGACGCCGGCCGCGCACGCCATCCTCGACCGGCTCGCCGACGTCGGGCTCGGCTACCTCAGCCTCGGCCAGCCGCTCACTACGCTGTCCGGCGGCGAGCGGCAGCGGCTCAAGCTGGCCACCCACATGGCCGAGAGGGGCGGCGCGCCGAGGAGCGCAGGCCGATCGTCGATCGGCCGAGCACCGCAGGTTTTCGTCCTCGACGAGCCGACCACCGGCCTCCACCTCGCCGACGTCGAGCAGCTGCTAGGCCTGCTCGACCGGCTCGTCGACTCCGGCAAGTCGGTCATCGTCATCGCACACCACCAGGCGGTCATGGCGCACGCCGACTGGATCATCGACCTCGGCCCCGGCGCCGGCCACGACGGCGGCCGGATCGTCTTCGAGGGCACACCCGCCGACCTCGTCGCCGACCGCTCCACCCTCACCGGCGAGCATCTCGCGGCCTACGTCGGCACCTGACCGAGGCCCTCGCGGACACCGTGAGACGAGTTCTCTCATCGGTTTCGACTCGTCCCGACCGGTAAAGGGGCGTGTTCAACAGGGTCGAGTAGGCATTCATTCTGCTCTAACCACACAGCGGGCACCACCCCCGGCTCTCGCAAGCCGCAGTCGATGATCGCCGAGAACGACCTCGCGCTCGGGGAGATGGTCGAGGAGATCTCGAAGTCGCCTATCTGGGAGCAGTCGCTGATCCTCGTGATCGAGGACGACTCCCAGAACGGCGCCGACCACGTCGACGCCCATCGGATCCCGGCCTTTGCCATCAGCCCGTACGCGCGCCGCGGCGCGGTCGTGCACACCCGCTACGACTTCCTCTCCTTCATCCGTACCTTCGAGATCCCGCTCGGGCTGAAGCCGCTCAACCTCTTCGACGCTCTGGCGACGCCGCTCTACAACGCCTTCACCTCCAAGCCTGCCAACGCCGAGCCCTACGAGGCGATCACGCCGCGTCAGCCTCTGCTCGAGCGCAACTCCGCCGGCTCCCCCAACTCACGGCTCTCGCAACGGCTTCCGCTCGAGCAGACCGACCGCTCCCCGCAGCGCCTGCTCGACAAGATCCTGTGGCAGTCCGGACACGGCCCGGACTCCGAGCCCCCGCCGCCGGGCCCCAACGGCTCGTCGATCGACGAGCGGGCGGCGCGGGGATTCGAGCGCTCCGAGCGTCCGTAAGACGGGCGAGTCCCGCGCTCGAGGCCGACGGGGTACCGGCCGTTGGCGCCCGGCGCTCTGGGCGCTCGGGTCCAGAAGCCTCCTCTACTCCAACGGCGCGCCGGATGCCGCGAGCGACACCACGTTGCCCTCAGGGTCGGCGACAAAGCCGACGCGCTCGCCCCACGGCATGTCGGCCGGCGCTCGCAGCACGGAGGCACCTGCGTCGCGCAGGGCGGCCACGGTGGCATCGACATCCTCGACGTAGACGAACAGCTCGTGCCGCGGCCCCGGTCCGGGCTCGACGCCGGCGAGCATTCGCGGCGAATCCTCGGTCGCCACGGCGAGCTCTGCCGCGTCGCGCCGAAGCCCGATGAAGCCCGTGGCGCCGTCTTGGCCGGGCATCCGGAACTGAACCGCGAAGCCGAGCCGGGCGTAGAACGCGGCTACGCCCTCGACGTCCTTCGCGTAGAGCACCGGAAAGGCGCGCAGGGTCATCTCAGTCGATCCTAACGATGGCGCTGAGGACTCGCCGAAACCGGCGCCCGCGGTGAACGCGCGGCGCGCCGTCTTCCCTCAGGCGGCGCGCGTCGCCGCCTGCATCGGCTCGAGCGAGCGCGCGTAGCCGGCGGCGAGCTGCCCCAGCGCGCGCTCCCAGGTGCGCGAGCGCGCGGATCGCTCGCCCGCGGCGGCGAGGCGCTCGTGCATGGGCGGCGAGGCGGCGAGCTCGAGCATGGCGTCGGCCAGAGCGTCGGTCCGGGCGGGCCGCAGGAGGCCCGTGACCCCGTCCTCGATCAGGTCGCGCGGTCCGCCCTCGTCGACGGCCACGACCGGCAATCCGCTGGCCTGGGCCTCGAGCAGGACCTGACCGAAGGTGTCGGTGCGGCTCGGGAAGACGAAGAGGTCGGCGCTGGCGTAGGCGCGTGGGAGGTCGTCGCCCTCGAGCCAGCCCAGGAAGGTCGCGTGCTCACCGAGGCGCTCGCAAAGGAGATCCTCCTCGGGGCCGCCGCCGGCGAGCACCAGGTGCAGGCGCTCGTCGCGGCTGTGCGCGGCCAGAAAGGACTCCGCCAGCAGGTCGATGCCCTTCTCGCGGGTGAGGCGACCCGCGTAGAGGACGTTGAGCTCTCCCGGCAGGAGGTTCTCGTCGCGGTGGCGGCGTCCGAAGCGCTTGAGCTCGACGCCGCGCTCCCAGCGGAGGATCTTCTCGGGGGAGACGCCGAGGGTCCGCAGCGACTCGTCGGCCGAGGAGCTCGGGGAGAGGACGGTGTCGCAGATGCCGTAGAAGGCCGACAGGGCCATGTCGACGCCGCCGGCGATCGCCGCATTGCCGGAGCGCAGCTCGGCGTAGGCGCCGAGCTCGGTGTGGTGGCTGCCGACGAGCGGCAGGCTCATCGTGCGCGCCACGAGCGCGGCTGCGACTCCCGCCGGCCCCGGGGAGGTCACGTGCACCGCGTCGTAGCGACCCTCGGCCAGCGCCTCGACGAGGCCGGGCAGGGTGGGCACACCGATGCGCAGACCGGGGTAGAAGGGGACGTCGAGCTCGGCCACCGCGGCGAGGCGGCGGTCGACGGCCGGGTCGGTGCCGACGACCTCGATCTCGTAGCCCGGCACGCCGCGCTCGCGCAGCTCCTCGATCGTGCGGCTGACCCCGTGGACGCCGCCCAGCGCGTCGGTGACCACGGCGACGCGCGGATCGCCCTCGCGGGCGATCAGCTTGGCCTTCTCGCGGCCGAGGAACGATGCCGCCGGGGCGTAGGGGATGGCGGGCACGAGCGCGTCGAAGAGGCTGCCGAACGCGGCCGCCGGGTCGCCGCCCTGGCCGAGCGCCGCGACTGCGCCCACCGCCGCGCGGCGCAGGCCCCGCTCGTGGGCGTGGCGGGCGCGGCGGAAGAGGTCGGCGTGGCTGAAGTCCTCGTCCTGGAAGACGGCGAGCAGGTCGGTGCCCCGCAGGTCGAGGCCGACGGCATCGAGCCAGGCTTCGAGCAGCGCGCGGGCGTCGGCGGGATCGATGTCGGCGCCGATGGCGCTCGCGCGGGCGTCGCCCTCGCGCACCACCCGCTGGGCGATCTCGAGCACCGCCGCCGGGTTGGCCCGGAACCCGTTGGGCTGCGCCTGACCGCCGCCGAGGGTGCGTACGGCGAGGGCCATCGCCGAGTGCGCCCACTTCGCGGCGCTGCCCTGGTCGCCGCAGCCGTCGGCGTGACCGTCGCGGAGGTGGGAGAGAAACTGTTCGGGCGAGCCTGCGAGGGGAGTCTCGGTCCAGGTTCGCCCGGTGTCGACGCCCGCGTGATCGTCGGAGCCGCCGACGCCCGTGCCGCCGTGGGTATCGATGTAGATGGCGGCGGGCAGGTTGAGCTCACGCGCGCGCGAGCCGTTGCGCGTCTCCCAGATCGGGAAGAGCTGCGTCAGGCGCCGGCGGTGGCGCGCGGTCAGCGGCGCGGCGACCGCGAAGAAGGGGTGCGCCAGGGCACACGCGATGTCGCCCGCGTGCAGGTACTCGGCGCAGGCCTCGACGTCGCCGGCGTTGCGCTGGAGCCACGCGTGATCGTCCTCGTCGATGCCGTAGCAGAGGACGTGCACGGCCTGGGGCTCGCCGCGAAAGCGCGCGGTCAGCTCCTCGGAGACGAAGACGTCGGGCCGGTCGGCGAGGGCCAGGGCGCCGTCGATCGTGTCGTGGTCGGTGACCGTGACGAAGTCCATCCCCCGGCGCTTGGCCAGCTCGTAGACCTCTTCGGGAGGGGTCGCGCACTCGGGGAGGCCGAGGGCACGCTGCACACCCAGACGCGCCTCTGCGGACGCGGTCGAGTGGCAGTGAAGGTCGACCCTGCTCTTCGGTGGCTGGATCATCAGCGCTCCTGTATTCGTGGTCGTCCCGAAACTAGGGCGTTCTTCGCTACGAGCGGTTATCGGGCGGTCAAGGAGCTGTGACGACTTCGTGAAGAAATCGGCTTCCAGCAGGCGCTTTCGGAGTCGGCGTTCACCGGACAGCAACAGGATCGCCGCGCCGGCGGCGAACATCCGCGGATGAGCCTGGAGACGCCGATCGAAACGGGCGAGGTCGAGCTCGTTCGCGGCGAGCTGCGGGCGGCGATCACGCTCGATCCCTTCGCTCTGTCGATACACCGTGGCGGCCGCCCGCTGCTGACCGAGCTGACGCTGTGGGCGGCCGAGGGCGAGTCTGAGGACCGCTTCGTGCAGACTACGGAGGGCGTGATCGCCTCGGAGCGGCTCGAGGAGCCGGAGGCCATCGCGACCGTCGACGTCGTCGAGCGCGACGGCGACGGCGCGCTCGCGCTGAGCGGCACGCTCGACGGGGGGCGTGCCTTCGAGCTCCGGGCGGCGCTCGAGCGCGACCGGCTCGTACTCGCCTTTGAGACCGGGGGCGGGCCGCTGCGCCACGGTGCGCGCTGGACGAAGGGCGACGACGAGCGGTTCGTCGGACTCGGCGCCCGCCACGGCGAGGATCTCGACCAGTCCGGGCGCCGGGTGCGCCTCGGCGCCGACCGCCGCTACACCGGCCCGGACTGCCCGCCCGACCTGCTCGCCGTCGGCGGCGTGCCCATGGGTGACTGCGCGCCCGCGCCCTGGACGATCTCGAGCGCCGGCTACGCCGTGTGGATCGAGGCGCACGGCCCCGGCGTCGAGCTCGACCTCGCCTCCCCGGTCGAGGTCTCGACTCGCGCGGCCGAGGGCGTGCTGGCGCTGCACTTCCTGACCGACCCGACCCCGGCCTCTCGGCTGCGGTCGCTCCTGCGCCTCACCGGCCTCCCCGACCTCCTCCCCGAGTGGGCCTACGGCCACTGGAAGAGCCGCGACGTCTACGCCCACCAGCGCGACGTCGAGGACGACTTCGAGGGCTACGCGCGCCACAGCCTGCCCCTCGACGCGATCGTCATCGACTCGCCCTGGGAGACGCAGTACAACACCTGGCGCTTCAACCCGCACCAGTTCCCGGACGCCCCGGGACTGATCGCGCGCATGCGCGCCGACGGGGTGCGCACGGTGGTCTGGGTCACCCCCTGGGTCAACCTCGAGTCAGCCGACGGACAGCGACCGCCCGACGCCGAGTCCGAGCGGCTGCACCGCGAGCCGGCCGAGAACTACGCCGAGGGCGCGGAGGCCGGCCACTTCCTCAAGGCGCCGGACGGCGAGCCCTACGTCGCGCGCTGGTGGATGGGCACGGGCTCTCCCGTCGACTTCACCTCCGAGGCGGCCGACGCCTGGTGGCGCGAGCTCGCGCGAGAGGTGCTCGAGCTCGGGGTCGAGGGGATCAAGGCCGACGACGGCGAGGGCTACTACCTCCCGGACGACGTGCGCTTCGCCGACGGGCGCACCGGTGCGCAGGCCGCGTGGGCCTACCCGGCGATGTACCGCCGCTCCATGCAACGTGCCCTCGACGAGGCGCACCCAGGTCGCGGCGTTCTCTTCGCGCGCTCCGCCTGGACGGGCGCGACGCATAAGGGCATCACCTGGGGCGGTGACCAGGTGAGCGACTTCTGGTCGCTGCGCGCGCTCGTCACCGCAACGCTGACCGCCGCGGCCAGCGGCTTCTCGAACTGGTCGCACGACGTGGGCGGCTATCTCGGCGACCGCCTCATCGAGCGCTGCCCCAAGGAGCTGCTGATTCGCTGGCTCGAGTTCGGCTGCTTCACGCCGCTGCTGCACTCGCACGGGCGCTTCGAACAGGAGGCGTGGACCTACGACCGCGAGACCCTTGATCTCTACCGCGAGCTGCTCCTGCTCCACGAGCGCCTCGTCCCCTACACGCGCGCCGCGGCGGCCACCGCGGCTCGCTGCGGGCTGCCGATCGTGCGCCCGCTGTGCCTGAGCGACCCCGGTGACCCGCGCGGCTGGTCGATCGCCGGGGCCTACGGCTTCGGGCCGGCGCTGTGGGTTGCGCCCGTGCTCGAGCCCGGCGCGCGCGAGCGCGTCGTGGCGCTGCCGCACGGGGAGTGGATCGACTTCTGGACCGGCGAGCGCGCGAGCGGCGGTCGCGAGGTGCTGGCCGACGCGCCGCTCGGGCGGGTCCCGGTGTGGGTGCGCAGCGGCTCGATCGTCGTCACCTATCCCGAGGCGCACGTCGCGCGGGGTTTGGGGGACACCGACGAGCGCGTGCGGCCGCTCGAGGCGACCCTCTGGGGAGAGCCGCGGCTCGGTCGAGCGAGCGCACGGCTCGCCGACGGCACGCGGGTGCGCTGGCACGCCGGGCGCTGGTCGGTGAGCGAGGAGCGCGAGGTGGCCTTCGCCGAGCGGGGCTGAGCGGGCGAGGAACGCGATCGCCCCCGCGATCCGCGGGATACGATTCGCGGCGTGCCCGCCGCTGACTTGACGCCCGGCCGTTGAGCATCACCCTCGCCGGTCGCCGCGCGCTGGTCACCGGCGCCACCGGGGGCCTCGGCCGGGCCATCGCTCGCGCTCTGCACGCCCGCGGCGCCACCGTGGTCGCTACAGGTCGCCGCGAGGACGCCCTCGAGGAGCTGCGCGCCGAGCTCGGCGACCGGGTCGAGCTGCTCGTGGCCGACCTGGCGGACCGCGACCAGGTGGCAGGCCTGCCGTCCCGCGCCGCGAGCGTCGAGGTCCTCGTGGCCAACGCCGGACTGCCCGCCAGCGGACGCCTCGAGTCGTTCTCTTCCGAGGAGATCGACCGAGCCCTCGACGTCAACCTCCGTGCCCCGATGCAGCTGGCACGCGCTCTCTCGCCGGCGATGGTCGAGCGCGGGGCGGGACACCTCGTCTTCGTCTCCTCGCTCAACGGCAAGCTGGCCGCGGCGGGCACCTCGGTCTACACGGCGACCAAGTACGGGCTGCGCGGGTTCGCGGCGTCCCTGCGCGCCGACCTGCGCCGCAGCGGCGTGGGGGTGAGCGCGGTCTTCCCGAGCTTCGTCGCCGACGCCGGCATGTGGGCCGACACCGACATCGAGCTGCCGCGCGGGGTGAGGCTGCCAAGGCCGGAGGATGTGGCGGACGCGGTCGTGGGCGCGATCGAACGCGACCGCGGGGAGGTCGACGTCGCGCCGGTGGGGCTCAGGCTGGTCGCGGGCCTGGCCGGTGTGGCGCCCGGTCTCGTGGCCTCGCTCGCGCAGCGCCTCGGATCCGCCGAGGTGGCCGAGCAGGCGGCTAGCGCTCAACGCGCGAAGCGCTGAGTCGCCCGGCGGGTTAAACGGCGCGGTCCCATCAGGGCACGGGCCTCTGCCAGCCTCGTCGCCGTGAGCAACTTCGATCGCCGCCACTTTCTCGCCGGCGCCGCCGCCGCCCTCGCGCTCGGTGCAGACCCCTCCGCGGCGGCAACCCGCAGCGCTACGCCGGCTTCCCCCGCGCGGGGGAGGTCGCCTTCTCTCAGGGCGTCGCCTCCGGCCAGCCGACCTGCCGGGGGATCACGCTCTGGACCCGCGCCGCCGGCCTCGAGCGCGACTCGCGCCTCGAGCTCGAGGTCGCGCGTGACCCGGGCTTTCGCAAGGTCATCGTCCGCCGCGATGTGATCGCCGAGGAGCGGCGCAACTTCACCGTCCTCGCGCGGGTGAGCGGCGGCGGCCTGCGGCCCGGCGAGCAGTACTTCTACGCTTCTCCTCGCGCTCGGAGGACAGCGTCGGGGGACGCTTCAAGACCCCCCTGCCGCCGGACTCGCGAGAGCCGGTGCGGATCGGTTCCTTCTCGTGCCAGGCTTACGACGCGGGCTTCTACACCGCCCACGCGGGGCTCGCTGCCGAGGACGACCTCGACCTCGTCGTCTGTCTCGGGGACTACATCTACGAGAAGGTGTTCTTCGAGGGGCCGCCACAGCGCTAGGACACCACCGGCGACAACCGGGATGGTGAGGTCGAGACTCTGCGCGCGTACCGGGACAAGTACGCCCTCTTTCACTCCGACGCCAACCTCCGGCGAGTGCGCCAGAGCCACGCGTTGATGTCGATCTGGGACGACCACGAGGTCGAGGACGACTACGCGGGCGACCGGCCGGGGGAGGCGACCGGACAGGTGCGCGTCCCGTTCTCCCAGCGTCGCCGCAATGCCTATCTCGCCTTCTACGAGAACATGCCGATGGAGGTCGTCCGCGCCGACCCCGACCGGCTCTACCGAACGCTGCGCCTGGGCGGGCTGGTCGACCTCTTCCTGCTCGACACACGCCAGTATCGCGACGACCAGCCCTGCGGAGACCAGATCGGCCGGCCCTGCCCCGAGGACGAGGCGCCGGGGCGCACGCTCCTGGGCCAGACCCAGAAGGCATGGCTCAAGGGAAACCTCGAGAGCTCGCGGGCGGCGTGGAAGGTGGTCGCAAACCAGGTGATGATCATGTCGCTCGACGCGGTGCCGGGCGTGGCGCTCAACCACGACCAGTGGGACGGCTACGGCGCCGAGCGCCGCGAGCTGCTCGGCTTCGTCCGCGAACGCTGCGATCAAAGACGTCGCGTTCATCACCGGCGACATCCACACCTTCTTCGCCGGCCAGGTGCACCCGGGCGGCCGCCAGAGCACCGGCCCGTCAGTCGCCACCGAGTTCGTCGGGGGCTCGGTCACCTCGCTGGGCATCGGCCCGACGCTTGGACTCTCAGACCAGCAGGCCGCGCCGATCGTCAACAACGCGACGGCGCTCAACCCGCACCTGCGCTACGCGAACTTCGCCGACCGGGGCTATGGCGTGCTCGAGGCCAAGCCCGACGAGCTGCGCGTCGAGTTCAAGTCGCCCCAGACCACCCAACAACCGACGAGCCCCATCCGCACGCTCGCACGCTTCCGCGTCCCACGCGGGACGCCGCGGGTCGACCGCGCGTAGCCGGCCGCCGCACTCGAGGGGTTTCGAC
>JACCTJ010000286.1 GCA_013812485.1 Thermoleophilaceae bacterium | reverse complement strand
AGAAGGGCCACCACTAAGAATATTAAAAAAACAAGCGCCGCTACTACGGCTTCGTCCGGCTCAAGGCGTCCTCGTACTTCCTGCTCGGCGGCGACTCCGACGATCTGCTCCAGGAAGGCCTCGTCGGGCTCTACAAGGCCGTCCGCGACTACCGCAGCGACCGCGAATCGAGCTTCCGCAGCTTCGCCGAGCTCTGCATCACCCGCCAGATCATCACCGCGGTGAAGACCGCGACCCGCAACAAGCACACCCCCCTCAACCAGTCGATCTCGTTCTCGCACTCGGCCACCGCCGACGGCGAGTCCGAGCCAGGCCTCGACGAACTGCTGGCCGGCCCCTCGGCCCACGACCCCGTCAACCAGGTGATCTCGTCCGAGGAGCTGCACAGCCTGGTGGCGTGCCTCTCCACGGTCCTCTCCGAGCTCGAGGCGACGGTGCTCTCCCTGTACCTCGACGGACGCTCCTACGACGAGATGGCGGGGCGGATCGGCTGCGACACCAAGACCGTCGACAACGCGCTGCAGCGGGTCAAGCGCAAGGTCGGAGCACACCTGGACTCGCGCGCGGTGGCCGCCTAGAGGAGCCGTCATGCCGGCCGGAGAGGTCTCCGCGCCATGACGCGGGCGCTCTGAACAGCCGCCCCCCTCGCGGCCGCTACGCTCGGTTGGATCTTCTTCGACTGACCTCGTCCGACGCCGGGACGGGCTCTCAACTTTTTCGGCGCGCCGACCGATCAGGGTCTGAGTGACCCTCGCGGTGCGCACCCTTGTCCTGGCTGCGGCGCTCATGGCGCTCGCCCTTACCACCGCGGCCTCGCTCGCGGGGCAGAACGCCCGTGCGCGCATGGAGCCGGCGGCTACGGAGGCCCTGAGCCCGACGCGGGAGCGCACGCAGGCCGGGAGGGCCGGCGGCGTCGAGGCGGAAATCTCGCCGCGGGCCGCTTCTCGGGTCAAGGCCCGCCGGAGCGCGAGCGCTGCGCGAGGCGGGCGCGCCGCGCCGGCGAGGTCGTCGGGCCCCAGCCGGCGGATCTCCTCTGCGCCGGCTCGTGCGTCGCTGATGCGAGTCAGGCCCGGACGCAGCGTCGCGGTGCGCGCCCGCCCCGGAGGCCGCGTGATCGGGCGCCTCGACTCGCGCACGGAGTTCGGCTCGCCGCAGGTGCTCGGAGCGGTGAAGACCGACGGCCGGTGGCTGGGTGTCGCCACGACCACCCGCTCCAACGGCAGGCTCGCTTGGGTCGACGCCCGCAGCAGTGCGCTGCGAGCCGCCCCCGCCAAGGTCTCGATCCGGGCCGATCTTTCGCGACGGCGGATCGAGCTGTGGCGCGGCGAGAAGGTGACCGAGCGCGTCTCGGTGGCGATCGGGCGACCGGGCTCGAGCACCCCGACCGGCCGCTTCACCGTCACCGACAAGCTCGACGGGCGAAAGTTCAGCCCCTACTACGGATGCTGCGTGCTCGCTCTCTCCGGAACCCAGCCGAACCTTCCGGCCGGCTGGAGCGGCGGCAACCGGCTCGCGATCCACGGCACCAACGATCCCGGCTCGATCGGCCAGGCGAGCTCGGCCGGCTGCCTGCGCGCCGCTAACTCCGATCTCCGGAAGCTCATGCGCCGGGTGCCGCTCGGCACGCCGGTCGAGATCCGCCGCTAGAGCGTCGGCGGCCCCCCGGCACGCGCGCGTGCCCGCCCTCAGCGCACGAACTCCCAGCGGTATCGGCCGGTGTCGGGATCGACGTACACGGCGAGCTTCCGCAGTCTCCGCCCGCTGCGCCGTAACTCGCGCGGGAAGCACGTCGCCTCGAGCTCGGAGCGCTGGCGGCAGCGGACCCGCCCGACGCTCGCCACAGAGCTGCTCGTGCTGCGCGAACGGCTCTCGAGATCGCGCTGGAGCTGCGAGCGGATGTCGGCGTCCATGCGCTCGAGGTCGAGCTTCGGTCGTCGAGCTCGTTGACGAAGTCGACGGCGCCGCAGCCCGGCGCCAGGGTGAACAGCAAGACGCAGGCCACGTGAGGCGAGCGGCCGCCCTCCGGCCCGCGGGCGACGTCCCCATCTACGGTGGTCGGTGCGCGAGGCGCAGCTCACGCGGCAGCATGCCACGAGCGACGGCGCTCGCAAACCGGGCGGCGCCCGGTCCGTTGGCGCGCGGCTCCACCCGAGGGTTTCGCCCAGTTGAAATCCGTGTTTCTACTCGACAGAGAGACTTGCTACGCGAGCCTCGTGCAGTACCTGTCGGCGAAGATCGGCATCGCCTCGGAGCGCAACCTGCCTGAGCTGTGTCGCGACACGATGCCCAGGCCGGTCAGCTTCGGGCTCTGGGTCCAGGCCGAGGCCATCGCCGTCG
>JACCTJ010000143.1 GCA_013812485.1 Thermoleophilaceae bacterium | reverse complement strand
CCGGAGGCCTCCGGCCCCACCGGGGGACCAAGGGTCCCGCGGCTCACAAGACAGCTTATCGGCAGTGTCGGGCTCGTGCATTAACTGCCATCCGGATCGGCGATCTCGGATAGAGGCGACCAAGTTCGACGGAGACGCGACCGGTCGACGCAAAGGGAGGTTCGGCCGAGACCCTGCGGACGCTCGACGGGGCAACGTTCGGGCAACGCACGCGACCGAAGCCGAGCGCACTCGCCACCAGCACGAGTCCGCCGATCGGGATGTAGCGAATCGATCGGTGCGAACGCACCCTGAAGAACGGTCGTAGCGTGCTCATAACCCGAAGGTCGCGGGTTCGAATCCCGCCCCCGCTACTTACGACAGGCGCCGCGGTCAAGCCGTCGGCGAGGCGGACCGCGAGGAACGCCGGCGGGCCGCTGAACGGGTCCCGTGCTTCGTCGGGCCGGTCCCTCACATGTCGCACTAGCGCTACGCTGTGTGACATGGACGTCATCACGGTACGCGACCTTCGCAACGACACTGGCGGGGTGCTGCGTCGCGTCGAAGCAGGCGAGACACTGATCGTGCATAGCAATCGACGGCCGGTAGCGCAGATCGTGCCGCTCCTGGAGCGCCCATCTTGGCTGCCGGCTGCGCAGTTCTTCTCCAGGGTGCTCGCCCACCCCGCCGATCCGGGGCTCCGCGACGACCTCGCCGAGCTCCAGCGGGACACCATCGATGACCTGTGAGCAACCGAGCGATTGCGGACACCTCGCTGTTCATCGCGCGCGAGACTGGCCGCCCCCTTGATCCGTACGAGGAGGATCGCGAGATCGCGGTGTCGATGGTCACGATCGCCGAGCTCGAGCTGGGCGTGCTCGCCGCGGCTGAACCCCGGATACGCGCCGCACGGTTGCAGACGCTGCGCGACGCCGAGCAGCTGAGTGCCCTGCCGGTCGACCGCACGGTGGCATCTGCGTTCGCCACGCTTGTCGTCGAGATGCGCGCCGCCGGGCGCGGCAGGCTCGGCGTCCAGGACGCGTGGATCGCGGCGACCGCGATCACCTACGACGCTGACCTGCTCACCCAGGACGCCGACTTCGACGGCGTCCCCAGCCTTCGCGTCATCAAGCTGTAGGCAACCTCCATCCACCCCCGGGCCGCCGCGCGTGCCCGCACCACCACCCGGCGCCCGGGTGATGCGGCCGAGCTTCTTGAGCCTCCGATCTGAAGTAAGGCTGGCTCTCTGTGCGGAGGTGGCGGAAGCTACGAGGTCAACCCTGTCGCGGCAGACGTATCAATCGCCCTCGATGCTGAGACGCCTCGACAAGAGACGGATCGCGACTGCCCTTTCGCGCTACCTCGTGAATCCGCCGGTCCGCGCGCTCTTCCGCCTGGGCAGCCGCGCCCCAGGCACAGCCATCCTCGAGACGATCGGACGTCGGTCGGGCAAGCGGCGGCGGACCCCGGTCACCGACGGCCTCGATGGCAGCGTGTTCTGGATCGTCGCCGAGCATGGGCACCGAGCGGCCTTCGTCCGCAACATCGAGTCACACCCGCAGGTCCGGGTCAAGGTAGGTCGCCGCTGGCGCTCAGGCTCGGCACAGCCCCTCGACGACGATCCCCGCGCGCGTCTCCGCCAGGTGGCACGGACGAGAAGGCGATCGACCGTCAACGCGTGGGTCGTGCGCGCCATGGGCACCGATCTGGTCACGCTCCGTGTCGACCTCGACACGGGGTAGCTCTTACTTTGGGAGCGAGCTTGGGGCGTCGCCCCGACGCGTCCTCCCCCGGCGGCTCGGCCGCGATGAAGTGCAAGGGTCCGGGGCCGCCGGTCGTGGGGGGCTCCGCCGGCTAGAGCCGACGGACGGTGGCGCTCGACGACCGCCTCGAGCTCCGGGCCCGCCGGCAGGGTGCCGAACGCGGAGGACCTCGTGGGCCTCCGCCGCCCGCGTAACCTCTGCCCACGGGAGTCGCATATCTTGGCGGCGGCAAAGGAACTCTCGCTTGAGCACGATCGATTCGAGGACGACGAACAGGCCGACCGCGGCGGCCGACTACGAGAAGACACCGCTCGACCGCGACGACGCGTCCGCCGGTCCGGAAGCGTGAGCGAGCCGGCGTTCCCTGGGCAGAGCTCCACGGGCTCCTAGCGTCGCGCCGATGCCCTCACCTCGCATCCTCGTGGTCGACGACGATGCGGGCGTGCGCCGGATGCTCGAGCGCTCGCTCGGGGCCGACGGCTTCGAGGTCGAGGCCGCGGCCGACGGGGGGAGGGCGCTCATAGCGCTCGAGCGCCGAGTGCCCGACCTGATCCTGCTCGACGTGGGCCTGCCCGGGATGGACGGACTCGCGGTGAGTCGCCGGGTGCGGGCGAAGGGCCTCGGATTGCCCATCCTATTGCTCACCGCCCGTGATGGCGTGCCCGACCGGGTGGCCGGCCTCGACGCGGGGGCCGACGACTACCTGGTCAAGCCGTTCGCCCCCGAGGAGCTGCACGCGCGGGTGCGGGCACTGCTGCGGCGCGGTCGCGAGCCCGCCGAGCTGCTCGCCTTCGACGACCTCTCGCTCGAGCCGGCCTCGGGCGAGGCGAGCCGCGGCGGCCGCGACCTCGAGCTCACCCCTCGCGAGGCCGAGCTCCTCGCCCTGCTGCTGCGCAACGCGCGCACGGTCGTGAGTCGCGAGACGGCACTCGCCGAGGTCTGGGGCGACGGCGGGAGCGCCAGCGAGAACGTGGTCGACCGCTACGTGGCCTACCTCCGTCGCAAGCTGGGCGACCCCCCGCTCATCCGCACCGTGCGCGGCATCGGCTTCACGATCGAATGACCCTTCGGCCGGTCGCCCTCCGCGCCCGCGTGGCCCTCGCCGCCGCCGCGGCGATCCTGGCGGCGGTGATCCTGCTCGGCGGGGCGGTGTTCGGCCTGGTGGCGCGCGAGCTGCGCTCTTCGCTCGACGAGACGCTCGAGGCGCGGGCGGGCGAGGTGGCGCGCCTCGCCGCCTCGACCCCCGTGCTGCTGACCGCGCCCGGGGCCCTCGAGGGTCGGCTCGGTGGCCGTCAGCTCCTGGTTCAGGTTCTCGACCGCCGGGGGCGCATCGTGGCTCGCTCGCTGGCCCTTGGGGGGCGGGTCCTCCCGCGCCCCGGCCCGGCCGACGCCGCGCTGCGCCGCGGCGCGGTCGGTTACGCCGACGCCGCGCTCGGCGAGGAGCCGCTGCGCCTCTACGCCGCCCCTCTCCCCGTCGTCGGCGACGGCCAGGCCGCGGGCGGTGCGGTGCTCGTCGCAGGCTCGACCGCCGAGATCAGCGGTACGCTGCTGAGGCTTCGACAGCTCGTGATCGGCTCGGCGCTCGCGGCCGCCGCGCTCGCCGCCGCGCTCGCCGCGCTGCTGGTGCGCCGCGCGCTGCGGCCCCTGGCGCGACTGTCCTCGGCGGCCCGCTCGATCGCGGCCACCGGCGACGCCTCGCGCCGGCTCCCCGACCTGACCGCCCGCGACGAGGTCGGCGACCTCGCCGATACGCTGAACGCCATGCTGGCCTCGCTCGAGCGGGCGCGCGAGGCGGAGCGGCGCTTCGTCGGCGACGCCTCGCACGAGTTGCGAACGCCGCTGACCGCACTGCGCGGGAACGCCGCCTACGTGGCTCGCCACGGCGCCGACCCTGACGTGATCGCGGACCTCGAACGCGACGCCGAGCGGCTCTCGGGCCTGCTCGACGGCCTGCTCGCGCTGGCGCGGGAGGACGCCGCCGCGGCGCCGCTCGAGGAGGGGATTCGCCTCGACCGGGTCGCGCGGACGGCGGCCGGCGGAGACCCGCTGGTCGAGCTGACGGCCCCAGCGGCGGTGACCGTGCGGGGCGACCGGGTGGCGCTCCAGCGCCTGGTCGAGAACCTGCTCGAGAACGCGCGGCGGCACGGTCCGGGTGGGGGCCGCGTGCGGCTATCGGTGCGAGGGGAGGACGGTCAGGCACTGGTCGAGGTCTCCGACGAGGGCCCCGGTCCTGCGCCGGGCGAGGCCGAGCGCACCTTTGAGCGCTTCTGGCGTGCTCCGGGGGCGCGCGGCGAGGGCTCGGGCCTCGGGCTGGCGATCGTGCGGGTGACCGCCGAACGCCACGGCGGGCGGGCCGGCGTGGAGGGGTCGCGGTTCTGGATCGAGCTGCCGACGGCGGGAGCGAAGGCGGACGTCCCGGGCCCCGATCGGGCGCTCGCTTCGACCTGAAGCCCTCTCAAGCTTCTCTCAAGGTCGACGCCGACACTGTCTGCAACCGTTCCGACCCGGAGAGCCAACATGAGCCGCATACGATCGCTGTCCAGAACCCGTCTCGCCGTGGTGGTCGCGGCTCTCGTGGGCCTGTCCGTCACCGGCGCGGTCGCCTCCGCCGCGCTCGGCGGAGCGGAGACGCCGCCTCCGCGCCCGCTGGCCGAGGCGATCCACCGCGCGGCGACGGCGCCGCCGCCGGCTGGGGTGAGCGCGCGGATCGAGTTCGCCAACCGCCTGCTGCCCGCCGGCGCCCTGCCCGAGGGAGAGGCGCCGCCCCTGCTCGCCGGGGCCTCGGGTCGTCTCTGGGCCCGCCCCGACGGGCGTTTCCGCCTCGAGCTGCAGTCGCGTCACGGCGACGCGCAGGTGGCCTCCGACGGTCGCGGTCTGACCGTCTACGACGCGAGCTCGCAGACGGTCTACCGCGCGGAGATGGGGCAGGGTGACGATCGAGGTGACAAGCGCGGCCGACCGTTCGGCGACCGCCGCGACGGCAAGGATCGAGACGACCGTCGCGGCCCGCCCACCGTGGCCGAGATCGAGCGCAAGCTCGCTGAGCTGACCGAGAAGGTCGAGCTTTCCGCAGCGCGACCCGAGTCCCGCGCCGGGCGCCCGGCCTACTCGGTGCGCGTGGCTCCACGCAACGACGGCGGCCTGCTCGGCGCCGCGGAGGTCGCCTGGGACGCCGTCCGGGGCGTGCCGCTGCGCGCTGCGATCTACGCGCAGGGCGAGGCCGAGCCGGTGCTCGACCTCGCGGTGACGGAGGTCTCCTACGAGGCTGTCCCGCTCTCTGAGGTGGCCGTCGAGCCGCCGGCCGGAACCCGCCTCGTCCGCGTCGAGCCGCCGCGCGGCGAGCGTGGTGATCGCGACGACCGCCCGGGCGCCAAGGACCGCGATCGCGGCGTTACCGGTCTTTCGGCCGTGCGCAAGGCATTGCCCTTCGAGCTCGCCGCCCCCGACAAGCTCGCCGGGCTCCCCCGCCGCGAGGTCAGGCTGATCGACCACGGAGGCCGTCCCGGCGCCCTCGTGGTCTACGGGCGCGGGCTCGGCGCCATCGCCGTGGTCGAGCAGCCGGCGGAGCGACCCGGCGCGCCGGGCGCTCGCCCCGACGGTCGCGGGGAAGGACCCGAGAGTGAGCTCCGTGGGCTCCCCCAGATCTCTGTCGAAGGCGCGACGGGGACCGAGCTCGCGACCGCGCTCGGCACCCTGATCAGGTTCGAGCGCGACGGCGTGGCCTACGTGGTGGCCGGCTCGGTGCCGCCGGTGGCCGCCGAGATCGCGGCCCGCGAGCTGCGGTGAGCGAGGTGGCGTCGACCGCTCCACCGACGAACCGCAGCGCTGAGAGGAGCACCGCCGGCGCCGCGCCGGCTGCGGACGCCCCGGTCACCGCTCCTGCACTGGGCGCGAGCCGGGGCGACCCGGGGCGAGCGGCCCTCCCCATCGAGGCCCGCGGGCTGGTCAAGCGCTACGGCGAGATCACCGCCGTCGATCACGTCGACCTGACCGTCGAGCCGGGCGACGTCTACGGCTTTCTCGGCCCGAACGGCGCCGGGAAGACCACCACGCTGCGGATGCTCCTCGGCCTCATCCGTCCCTCCGAAGGGTCGGTGCGGCTGTTCGGGCGCGACCCGATCGCCGACGGGATCCATGCCCTCGAGGGCGTGGCCGGCTTCGTGGAGGAGCCGCGCTTCTACCCCTACCTCTCGGGCCAGAAGAACCTCGAGCTGCTCGCCGCCTACGACGGCGGCGGCGCGGCCGGTCGCATCGACGAGGCGCTCGAGACCGTGAGCCTGACCGCCCGCCGCCGCCACCGGGTCGGCGGCTACTCCCACGGCATGAAGCAGCGGCTGGGGATCGCCGCCGCGCTCATCCGCCGCCCCAAGCTGCTCCTTCTCGACGAGCCCGCCACCGGGCTCGACCCCGGCGGGATGCGTGACATGCGCGCGCTCGTGCGCCGCCTCGCCGACGAGGGCATGACCGTCCTGCTGTCGAGCCACCTGCTGACCGAGGTCGAGGAGCTCTGCAACCGCGTAGCCATCGTGCGCTCGGGCGCGGTCATCCACGAGGGTAAGCTCGACGATCTCCTGGCGGCCGCCGGCGGCGCCTATCGACTCGAGACCACCGACGACGAGGTCGCCCTCCGTCTCGCCCGTGCTCACCCCGGCGTCGCCGAGGCGCTCCCCGAGCCCGGCGGGCTCGGACTCCGCGCCGAGCACGCCGTCGTGGCCGAGCTGTCGCTCGAGCTGGCGGCCCACGGCGTCGGACTGCACGCGCTGACGCCCCGCCGGGCCGGTCTCGAAGAGCTCTTCCTCCGCCTCACCGAGTCGTCGTCGACGGCCTCGAAACCCGAGTCATGACCGGCGCGCTGACCGCCTACCGCTGGGAGATCCGCAAGCTCGTCGCCCAGAAGCGCACCTACCTCGGCCTTGCCGCGGCGGTGGGCGTGCCGCTCCTGTTCGTTGGAGTGCTCGTCTTCTCGAACGGCTCACCCGACGAGATTCCCTTTGGCTCGGAGGTGCGCGAGTCCGGGCTCGCCGTCCCGCTCGTGGTTCTCCTGTTCGGCTCGATCTGGCTCTTCCCGCTGATCATCTCCCTCGTGGCCGGGGATGTCGTCGCCACCGAGGACGGTCACGGGACGCTCAAGACCATCCTCACCCGCTCGCTGGATCGCGCCTCGATCTTCGCCGCCAAAGCGATGGCGAGCGCCACGTACGCCGTGCTGGCGCTGGCGCTGATGGCGCTGACAGCCGGGGCAGCCGGGGTCCTCGCCTTCGGGTTCGAGCCCCTGCCCACCCTGTCCGGGGCGCCGGTGCCCGCCCCGCGGGCGCTGGTGCTCACGCTGCTCGTGCTCGGCGTCTACCTGATGCCGCTGCTTGCGGTGGCCGCCATCGCTCTCCTTCTCTCGACGGCGACCCGCAACTCGACCGCGGCGATCGTGGCCACGCTCATGGGCTCGCTGATCATGCAGCTCCTGGGCATCTTCTCAAGCCTCGAGCCGATTCGGCCCTACCTGCTGACCACGCATTTCTCGGCCTGGATGGGACTGATCCGCGAGCCCATGGACTGGGCGCCGGTGGGCCAAGCGGCCTGGGTCTGCGCCCTCTACGCGGTGCCGGCCCTGGGCGCCGGTCTCGTGGTGTTCCTGCGCAGGGACGTGGCAGGGGGGTGAGCTGAATTGCCGCTCGTCGAGGTGTATTTCGGCCAGTCGCTTCAGGGGCTCGGGTCGGGGAGCCGGCGGCGTAATTCGTCCTCGGAAACGACAGGGCCCCGCGGCGGCGGGCCCAAGCCACGACTTCGTGAGGGACGGCGTCCGTCCCGCTAAGACCCGTTCTGGGCACGAGCGTTCTGCGAAACGCAGCGTCCGAAGGCGTTGCGGCCTTGGCCCGACTCCGACGTCGCTCGTGCGGAAATGCTCCCCTGGATGGATTGCGTGTCGCGGTTAAGACAGTAAGAGCCGCTGGAGGTCGGTCGCGGCTTCGATGTCCTCGACCGCCCGCGCTCTTTCCCGTTCTCAGCCAGGCAAAGGGACGCACAGCTAACGACGCCTCGACCGGAAACCGGAGACACAAGCACGGCAGCGCAAGCGCCAGGAGGGGCCCAGACCCCAAGCCCGCCGCCAATGACCGGACCCACCGTCCCACCGCCCCCCGCGGGCAAGCGAGAGCGGAAAGAGTGCCGCGTCTCCGTCAGTTGCTCGAGTCGAGCCCTCGCGCGCCGCTCTTGTCTCGGTTCCAAAGGGCGCGCGGCTTCTTGGGCGACGGGCGGTCCGGGCCATCTCCGCCGCCCGGGGAGGACCTTGGAAGCCGGCCGCCGCCGGGCTTCCCGTCGCCCGGCAGCCTCAGGCGGCGGTGTCCTCCTCCTCGCAAGGGACGGCTCAGTTTGACGCCCAAGTTCGCTCGCCGGTCTCGGCCACGGCCGGTCGAGTCGGGACCTTTGCCCCCTCGGCCACGGCCGGTCGAGTCGGGCCCGCCGCCTCCTCGCCCGTAGGCGTGAGCCTTCCCAGGGCTCCCTCTCCCGGGCTGATCGCCGCCGGTGTTCTGGCCGCCGCCGCCCTGGCTGGCGTGAACACCCTTGCCGGCGCGGGCACCGGGTAGGCGCTCGCCTCCGGGCGAGGCCCCGCCTCCGGCCTTGGCCTCACGGCGGGTCTTCTGCCGGGCCGCGCGCTGAGCGGCGCCCCAGCTGAAGGTGCCGCGTACCTTCTTAGCGCTCCCCTTCTCGCCATTGCTGCCCCCGGACGGGCTGGAGACGACG
>JACCTJ010000119.1 GCA_013812485.1 Thermoleophilaceae bacterium | reverse complement strand
CTTCGTCGACCTCGTCCAGCGCTACGGGACGCTGCACGAGTCGCAGCTTCTGCCCCGCTCCTTCGGCCAGGGCTCGCTCATCCGCAGCCAGGTCGATCCCGACTCGCTCAAGCAGCTCGCCGCGTCGTTGCCGACGGTGGTCAACGGCCTCAAGTCGGGCAAGGTCTCGCCGATCAAGGCGATCTGGCACAAGAAGCTGCCCGACCAGGCTCAGGTCCGGCGCATCTACGAGGAGGTCGAGTCGCGCGGCGAGCGCATCGAGCTCAACCTGTACATCGTCGGCGACGACGCCGAGAACACGGATGAGAGCCCGGACGCGGGTGCCGGCAAGCCGGCCATGGGCGATTCGGCCGAGGTCGACACCGGACACCGGACGACAGAGGAAGAAGAGGCGGGTACCCAGTGAAGGTCGCCTACTGGCCGGGCTGCGTCTCGCGCGGCTTCACCCCAGAGCTGCACGGCTCGATGGCTGCCGTCGCACCGAAGCTCGACCTCGAACTGGTAGAGCTCGACCGCGCCAACTGCTGCGGCGCCGGCGTGATCGCCGAGCACAACCAAGAGCTCGTCGACACCCTCAACGCGAGGACCTTTGCCATGGCCCAGGCCACCGGCGCGTCGATGATGAACGTCTGCTCGACCTGCCAGGGCGCCCAGTCCGAGTGCCAGCAGCGCCTCGACGCCGACCCGGACTACCGGGAGATGATCAACTCCCACCTCGAGCCCGAGGGGTTGCGCTACGAACGCAGCCGCGGCGACTGGAAGAACAAGAACCTGCTGTGGATGCTCGTCGAGGACATCGGCCTCGATGTCCTGCGCGAGAAGGTCGTGCGCCCGCTGGAGGGCTTGCGCGTGGCCCCGTTCTACGGCTGCTACATCGTCCGGCCCACCGGACGGCTCGGTTACGACGAGTTCCCGCATCGCGACTTCTACCTCGACTACGTGATCGAGGCCCTCGGCGGCACGTCGGTCGACTACGCCGGCAGCCACAAGTGCTGCGGCTTCCCGGTCATCACCATGGCCAAGGCGACCTCGCTGCGCCAGGCCGGCCGCCACCTCGCCGACGCCATCGACGCCGGCGCGGACTGCCTCGCCACGCCCTGCCCGCTGTGCCACCTGAACCTCGATCTCCAACAGCCCGACGCCGAGAAGTACGTCGAGCGGGAGCTGGGGATTCCGGTCCTGCACCTGCCGCAGCTCGTCGGCCTGGCGCTCGGGCTCGAGCCCAAGGAGCTCGGGATGGACAAGCACGTGGTGAAGACCAGGGAAGTGCAGCGCAAGGTCGCGGAGCTCGCCGCGGCGTAGCGGTGCTCGGCCGGCGACGGCGCCGGGGCCGATCGAGACGCGGCACCCCCGACGCCCGCGGCCTCGAGTCGTCAGACTGTCGGACGTGAGCGACCCTAGAGATGACCCCGGCGGTGGCGGAGGCCGCCGAGGCCGGGGCGACGGCGACGTCTTTCCGCCTGCCGACTGGCGCCCGAAGCGATCCGGAGGAGGGCCCCTGAAGCTCAACGCGCGTTCCCCGGGCGTGCTCGTGCTCGCTGCCTGCGGAGTGGTCGTCGTCCTCGTCCTCCTCGTCGGCGGCTGCGCCAGCCTCGAGCGAACGAACGCGGGCGAGTACGCCGTGGTGCGCAACGGCGGGCCTCTGGACGACCGCGGGGTACGCCAGATCATCCAGCCCGGTTCCGCACTGACGTGGACCGGCCTGTGGTCGGCGACGCACAAGTACCCCGCTCAGCAGCGCTTCTACACCATCACCTCGAACGCTCAAGGTGGTGACCTGCCCGGCGCCAACGTCGAGACGCCGACCTCGGACGGAGTCCAGGTCGGCATCGAGGGCACGCTCTACTTCAACGTCAAGGGCGACCAAGCCCTGCTGCGCGAGTTCGACAATCGCTTCGGGACCCGCCGGTTCGGCGATCTCTACCCCTACGACGGCGACGAGGGCTTCCAGGACTTCCTGAACGCCGTGGTCCGACCGGTGATCGACAACAACCTGCGCAAGCAGATCGCCTCGTTTGAGTGTTCCGAGCTCGTCTCCTCCTGCGCGCTCGTCCAGAACCAGGGGCGCGTGGACCCTCGCTCTTTGCAGGGACGCGAGAACAACCAGAACCTCGAGCGCATCCAGCAGGCGATCAACGCCGGGCTCGTGCGCGACATCCGCAACACCCTTGGCGGTGACTTCCTCGAGAACCTCCGCTTCAACCTGGTGCGGGTGAATCTGCCCGAGAGGGTCGACCAGGCGGTGGCCGAGGCCCAAGCCGCGTTCGCGGAGGTCACGAAATCTCAGGCCCGCGTCGCCTCGGCGGAGGCTGACGCCTCGGCCAACCGCCAGCGCCAGCGCGGCTACCAGGGCTGTCCGGCCTGCGCGCAGATCGACACCCTGAAGGCCATCCCCGGCAACGTGACGACCTTCGCCCCGGGCGGTGACTTCGCGATCACCGGCAAGTAATGGCCCTGGTGCTCGAGGCTCTCGGCGTGGCCGCGATCGCCGCGCCGATCATCTACATCCTGGTGCGAGTATGGCGCCGGCGCGCCCGCTGGCACACCTACTACCGGTCCACGGACGCTTCGACCGTCCAGGTCGGACTCGAACGGGCGGGCTCACAGAGCGTCGACATCGTCGATCTCGATCCCCACGCGCAGGACTTCAGCCAGCAGCTCGCGGCGGCGCGGGCGGACGCGGCCGAGAAGGCGGCGGCCCTGAACGCGGCGCAGCGGAAGTAACCCGCGGAGGGGCGGGCTAGAGTCGCGACCGGCGCAGCCGCCCGAGGAGGCCGCGGTCCTCGCGGCCCTCCCGGCCGCTCTCGGAGGACGGAGAGCCGTTCGGGACGGACGGGAGTTCGTACTCCTCGTCGAAGTAGGCATCGTCGGCACGCCCGTCCTCCGCGGGCTCGCGTGTCTCCTCGCCGCCGGGAAGGGGCGGCGCGCCGGTCGGTCGGTGGGACGGCTGTCTCGGGGCTTGGTTTCGAGGCTGCGCTCCGAAGCCTTGCGCAGGCGCCGGGGCACCAGCCGCTCCGGCGCCCGCCGCGGGCGATGCGACAGCCCCCGCGAAGGCGGGCTCACCACCGCCGCGTCCGAACAAACGGCCGAGCCGGCGCCCGGCGCTGTCGAAGGTCGAGAACACGGCGGGCACGATCACGAGGGTCAGGAGAGTCGCCGTGAGCAGGCCGCCGATCACCACCGCTCCGAGCGACTGGGAGATGATCCCCCCCTCGCCCGAGAGCCCGGCCGCCAGCGGCAGCAGGGCGGCGATGGTGGCCAGCGCCGTCATGAGGACCGGCCGCACGCGCAGGCGGGCAGCGCTGATGAGGGCATCGCTGCGTTCCATGCCCGCGCGGCGATTGCGCAGCGCCGTGTCGACGAGCAGGATCGAGTTGGCGACCACGATGCCGATCAACAGGAGTTGGCCGATCATGGCCGGCAGGCCGAGCGCGGCGTCGGTGATGAGGAGCGCAAGCAGGCTGCCGATGGTCGAGAACAGCACCGGGGCGAGGATCGTGACCGGCTGGCTCGTCGACCCGAAGAAGACCACGAGCACGAGGAAGACGAGCACGATCGCGGCGAGAATGGCCAGGCCCAGGTCGCTGAACATCTGGTCGATGAACTCCTGATCGCCGCCGAGCTCGACGCGGGCGTTCGCGAGCTCGAGGTCGTTGACCTCGGCCTGAATGTCTTGGTTGATGGCGTTGACGTCCTCACCGAGGACGCGTGCAGAGACGCGGACGGCCGGCTCGGAGTCGACCCGGGAGAAGCTGCCTGCGGCCTTCTGGCGCACGACGTCGCCCACGTCGCCCACGGTGTCGCGCCGGCGCGGACGGGGAGTGCCAGCGGGCGCGGCTCCGGCGCCCGCCGCGGGCGATGCGACAGCCCCCGCGAAGGCGGG
>JACCTJ010000075.1 GCA_013812485.1 Thermoleophilaceae bacterium | reverse complement strand
TCGTCGGCCATCAACCAGCGAACGACCTCCTCGCCCGTCATCCTCTGTTTCTCGGCCATCGTGGTGCTCTCCTCTCGTCGAACCTTCAGCAAGTCCGACGATCATGGGCGCCGCGGTGGCCGGAACTTCTGCGTTCCGTCCGGCGCCGTCCTACACCACGTATAGGGACTTGGCCGCCCTGCCGGGTTTTGAAGACGAGTGGCGTTCGAGCTAGAAAAAGGCTCTAAGCAGGCACTTCATCACGAGACTCGGACGCGCGCGATGGTGTTTGCGATAGGTCGGCATGAAGCGCAGCCCGATCCAGATGCGGACGCGGAGGGACCAAAGTCCTACTCGTGCTTTAAGCCTGGTCTACGCGAGCCTCGGACGGCTAGTCCAGGTCGATCCGCACAGTGGTCAGTTCGGTACCCATCGCGCGCACCACGAAGGCGTTGAGGCGACGGTTCAGGCTCGTGCGCGCAAGCTGCCGCTGACGCTCACGCGGGTCATCATCGCCGAGGACGTGGCCGGTGCCGGTCCGCCAGACGGTCCGTCGTCCCTGACGCACCTGCACACGCACACGGGAATGAGCCTGCAGGTTGCGCACGTAGGCGGCCCGCAGCCCGTGCTCGGCGACTATCCAGAACGTGTCGCCGATGAGGCCGTCACCCACAGGCGTCTGCCGGGGTTGCCAGCTGCGCCGCCCGATCGTCTCCAGCAGCGCGTAGCCGGGCGGCACTACACCCAACCCGAACAGCCTCTTGATCGGCGGGTTGAGCACGTAGCGCTGCAGCGCGCGAACGAGCCGTAGCTTCACGGGGAGAACATACTGAGCCAGGCCGGGTTTGACGGAGACCTCTGACCCAGGATTCCGTCCTGGGGAGAGGAGACCCTCGCCCGATGTCTACGCAGAAGAGGTACCCCGAGGAGTTGCGTGAACGCGCGGTGCGGCTCGTGTTCGAGTCGGGCCGGCCGATCGCGCAGGTAGCGAAGGATCTCGGCGTCGGCCCGGAGTCGCTGCGCTCGTGGGTGCGCCAGGCCGAGGCCGACACCGGCGAGCGCGCCGACAGGTTGACCAGCGGCGAGCGTGAGGAGCTGAAGCACCTGCGCGGCGAGATCAAGGAAGCGTCAAGAAACAATATAGGAGGGGTTGGCTGGGTTATGTAGAACTCGGGTGACGTGATCGATGAGTGCGCGATCGGGGATCGCTATCGGGCGTTGGCCGGGGAGCTCGACGAGCGTCGTCGCCGGTTGTGGGCGGGCGCGGAGGCGCTGTCGCACGGTCGTGGGGGGCAGGCGGCGGTGGTCCGGGCGACGGGCATGTCGGCGACGACGGTCGCCAAGGGAATGCGTGAGATCGAGTCGGGTGAGACGCTCGGGGCGGGTCGGGTGCGCAGGGCGGGCGGCGGCCGCCGGGCGCTGAGCGAGACCGATCCGACGCTGGTGGCAGATCTGGAGGCGCTGGTCGCCGATGAGGCCCGCGGGGACCCCGAGTCGCCGCTGCGTTGGACGGCCAAGAGCGTGCGCACGCTGGCGGCCGTGCTGCGTGAGCAGGGCCATCCGGTCAGCCATGAGACGGTCGCCAAGCTGCTGCGCCGGTCCGGCTACAGCCTGCAGTCAAACCGCAAGACCAAGGAGGGAGCGTCGCATCCCGATCGCGACGCGCAATTCGGTCACATCAACGCCACCGCGGCGGCGGCGATCAACGCCGGCGAGCCCGTGATCTCGGTCGATACCAAGAAGAAGGAGCTCGTCGGCGACTTCAAGAACGGCGGGCGCCAGTGGCGCCCGAAGGGCGATCCGACGTTGGTTCGCACCAAGGACTTCAAGGACGAGGAGCTTGGCAAGGTCAACCCCTACGGCGTCTATGACATCGGCTCGGACGAGGGCTGGGTGTCGGTCGGCATCGACTCAGACACCGCCGAGTTCGCGGTCGCGGCGATCGCCAGCTGGTGGGCGCAGCTGGGCAAGGCCCGCTACCCCGACGCCACGACGCTGACGATCACCGCCGACTGCGGCGGCTCTAACGGCAACCGCCTGCGGCTGTGGAAGGTCGCGCTGGGACGCCTGGCCGAGAAGACCGGCCTGCAGATCTCCGTCTGCCACTTCCCGCCGGGCACCAGCAAGTGGAACAAGATCGAGCACCGCCTGTTCAGCTACATCGCCCGCAACTGGCGCGGCCAGCCGCTCGTCTCACGCCAAGCGGTCGTCTCACTGATTGCCGCGACGACCTCGACCGCCGGGCTGAAGGTCCACGCCGAGCTCGACGAGAACGACTACGAGCGCGGGATCAAGATCTCCGACGCGCAACTCGCCGCCGTCAACCTGGCGCCCGACGACTTCCACGGCGAGTGGAACTACCGCATCAAACCCGGCACTTGATCATTGACGCTTCCTCAGCGGCGCGTAGCTTGGGTGGGTGAGGTCCAGGAGACGTCCGCCCCCCTGACGGGGAGGATTGCGGTTGTCAAGGCCTCAATCCCCCCGCCAAGGAGGTCACCTTGAAGGTGATGGGACGTTACTCGCCGAGGAAGGTAGACGTGGTCGCGGACGCCACCGGGCTTTCGTCGCGTGCGGACACCGCGCTGCTGCCGCTGGTGGCCGACCGCGTTGGCTTGCGTTCGGCGCTGTCTGTGGCGCTTGGCGACACGCGCCAGCGTGCGTCTCGCCATGACCCGGGCGATGTCTTCTGCGACCTCGCGGTGATGGCGGCCGACGGCGGGCGCTGCCTGTCGGATTTGGTCGCGCTGTCCTCGCAGCCGACGCTGTTCGGCGAGGTCGCCTCGGTGTCGACGGCGCGGCGAGTGATGCTCTCGATCGGCGAGTGGGAGCTCGAGCGCATTCGGCGGGCGCGCGTGCGGGCGAGGGAGCGGGCGTGGCGCCTTGGTGCTCGTCCGGACGAACTTGTGATCGACATCGACGCGACGCTCGTCGGCGCGCACTCGGACAAGGAGCGTGCGGCCGGCAACTACAAGGGCGGCTTCGGCTTCTTCCCGCTCGCGGCGAGCCTGGGGCGCGAGGTTCTCGCCGCCAAGCTACGTCCCGGGAACGCCGGCTCGAATACCGCCGAAGACCACGTCGAGGTGTTCTGCGAAGCGCTC
>JACCTJ010000066.1 GCA_013812485.1 Thermoleophilaceae bacterium | reverse complement strand
TGTCGTAGCGGCGCTTCGTCAAGTCGAAGTCCTCACGGATGCCGGTGCCGACGGCGGTGATCAGGGCCTGGATCTCGTTGTTGGAGAGGACCTTGTCGATGCGGTTCTTCTCGACGTTGATGATCTTGCCGCGCAGGGGCAGGACGGCCTGCGTGTTGCGGTCGCGGCCCTGCTTGGCCGAGCCGCCGGCGGAATCCCCCTCGACCACGAACAGCTCGGCGAGCGCCGGGTCGCGGACCGTGCAGTCGGCGAGCTTGCCGGGCAGCGTGGTGTTCTCGAGCGCCGACTTGCGCCGGGTCAGGTCGCGCGCCTTGCGCGCGGCCTCACGGGCGCGGGAGGCCGACACCGCCTTCGAGACGATCTGCCGCGCGTCCTGCGGGTTCTCCTCCAGGAACTCCGACAGCCCGCGGTTGACCGCGTGCTGGACGAAGCCCTCGATCGGCGGGTTGCCGAGCTTGGTCTTGGTCTGACCCTCGAACTGGGGCTCAGGGACCTTGACCGAGATGATGGCGGTCAGTCCCTCGCGCACGTCCTCGCCCTGGAGGTTGTCCTCCTTCTCCTTGAGGAACCCCTTCGAACGCGCGTAGGCGTTGATCGTGCGCGTCAACGCCGAGCGGAAGCCCGACAGGTGGGTGCCGCCCTCGTGGGTGTTGATGTTGTTGGCGAACGAGAGCAGCGACTCCTGGTAGGAGCCGTTCCACTGCAGCGCGACCTCGACCTCGCCGATGTCGTTCTCGTCGTCGAGGTAGGCGATCTTCTTGTGCAGCGCCTCGCGCGTTCCCTGGGAGTGCAGGTAGGTGACGAAGTCGCGGATCCCGCCGTCGTAGCGGAAGGTGCTCTGCGAGCCCTCGCCGCGTTCGTCGGCGAAGTCGAGGCGCAGCCCGCGGGTAAGGAAGGCCATCTCGCGGAAACGCTGCTCGAGCGTCGAGTGCTCGTAGGCGATCGTCTCGAAGATCTCGAGATCGGGCAGGTAGGCGATGCGCGTGCCGCGACGGTCGCTCGCCTCGCCCTGCGTCAGCGGTGCGGTGGGCACGCCGCGCTCGTAGCGCTGACGCCATTCGTACCCGTCGCGCCATACGGTCAGCTCGAGCCACTCCGAGAGCGCGTTGACGACGGACACGCCGACGCCGTGGAGCCCGCCCGAGACCTTGTAGCCGCCTCCTTCGCCGAACTTGCCCCCGGCGTGCAGCACGGTGAGCACGACCTCCGCGGCCGGGCGCCCCTGCTTCTCCATGGTGTCGACGGGTATCCCCCGACCATTGTCGGTCACGGTCACGCTCGAGTCGGGATGAACGACGATCTCGACGAGATCGCACTCGCCGGCCAAAGCCTCGTCGACGGCGTTGTCGACGACCTCGTAGATCAGGTGATGGAGTCCGCGTGGCCCGGTCGAGCCGATGTACATGCCTGGGCGCTTTCGCACCGCCTCGAGCCCCTCGAGAACGGTGATGTTCTGTGCTCCGTAACCGGAGCCGCCGCCCACGGCGGACGAGTTGTCAGTCAAGCGATTCCCTTGGTTCCTTACATGAGTAACCCCGACCAGCGCGAACTACGGCGCGCAGCCGGGGCTCTTGAACGTGATGGCACAATGTTAGCAGCGGAAGGGTCTGATCGAGCTGTCCTGAACGCGACGATTTACCCGCAAATCCGCACAAAACAGTGCTGTCGAGGAACATTCTCACCGTCTTCGCGCCGATCGGCCGGGGTGGCCGGCGGCGACGAAGCGCAGCGACTCCACCGGCGGTGCCCCGTCCCCCCCGCCCATGGCCCCGTTCAGGCTCGCCAGCAGCTCCGTCGACAGCATCTGGAGCTCCTGCGCCCACACCGACGAATCGCAGCTGACCGTCACCGTTCCCCGACGCTCGGACACCGGCTCGGCCTCGGCGCTCAGCCCCGACCCGACTGCCCGCGGCCAGGCCTCCTGGACCTGTGCGAGTGTCGTGGCCGGGCGAAGCTGGGACAGCAGGCCGCCAAGGGCCGACTCGAGCCCGCGGGGCGCCGGGCGCCTCACGCCGCCGCCAGGCGCGGGCGAGCCTCGGGGCCAAGCCGGCCGTCGTCGACCTCGACCCGGACGACGTCCGGGTCCGCCCCGCCGGGCAGGTGGGCGAGCTCGGTCGTCGAGACGACGGCCTGGCCTCCCCGACGCACCAGCTCGGCCAAACGCTCGCGGCGGATCAGGTCGAGCTCCGAGGTCACGTCGTCGAGCAGCATGAGCGGAGCGGAGCCGCTCTCGAGCAGGGCGTCGCGCTCGGAGAACAGCAGGGCGAGCAGGCCCACCCGTTGCTGTCCCTGAGAGCCGTAGGAGCGCAGGAGCCGCCCCCCGTGGCGCAGTACGAGGTCGTCTCGGTGCGGCCCGTGGCCGGTGAAGCCACGCTCGAGATCGGACGTCCGGCGTTCCGCGAGTTCGGCCCGCAGGCCGGCCACGTCCTGCGCCCTCGAGCGCGGCGCGTAGACCAGTTCCGCCTCCTCGGGTAGACCGAGGTCCGCGGCGTGACGCGCGAAGCCGCTTGACACCGAGGCAACGGCCTGTGCACGCAAGCGCATGAGCTCGACGCCGTGGCGCCCGAGCTCGGCGTCCCACGGATCGAGCGTGCCAGACCCCGATTGGCCCGCTCGCACGCGCGCCAGCGCCGCATTGCGTTGGGCCAGCGCCCGCGAGTAGGCCCCTCGCGCCGCGGCGCGGGCCGGCCACAGGGTCGCGGCGAGCTGGTCGAGATGGCCGCGCCGCGCACTCGGCGCCCCTTTGACCAGGGCGAGGCGGTCGGGCATGAACACGCTCACCAGGGGCCTTGCGGAGGGATCCGGAGGGCGTTCGAGGGGCACGCCGTCGAGCTCGAGGACCTTGGGCTCGCCGGGGACGAAGCCCACGTCGAGGCGATGTGCCCGGTCGTCGGCTCCCACCGTGTCGACCGAGACCCGCGTGGCCGGCGATCCCGCGCGGACCATCTCCCGCTCGGTTGATGTACGGCACGAACGTCCGGTGAGCCCGAAGTAGAGGCCCTCGAGCAGGTTGGTCTTGCCCGCCCCGTTCGGGCCCACGATCACCGTCAGTCCGTCGCCGAGGACCAGTTCGGCTCGCTCGTAGTTGCGGAAGTCGCGTAGTCGCAGCCGCGTGGCGCGAGCGGGCATCGTCGGCCTAGACGTTGAGCCGAATCGGCATCACAAGATACAGGAATTCATCGCCAGCCGATCCGGACTGGATGAGGCCGGGTCGCAGCGGGCTGATCAGCTTGAGGACGAGGTCGTCCGCTCCGGCGACCTCGAGCCCGTCACGCAGAAAGTCGGGATTGAAGCCGATCTCCAGAGTCTCGCCCTGGAAGGCGATCGGGAGCATTTCACGGGCTTCGCCCACGTCCGGCGTGCGAGCGGAGACCTCGAGCTCGCCCTCGCTGAAGCTCATTCGGAGGGGAGCGTTCTTCTGCGCGAGCAGGCTCACGCGCCGCACCACCGAGAGCAGCTCCGCCCCGTCGACCCTGAGCTCGTGCTCATAGGTCTCGGGCAGCAGCTGGCGATAATTGGGAAAGCGTCCCTCGACCAGCCGCGAGGAGAGGACGACCGAGCCAACCTCGAACACGACCTGGTTCTGGCTCGTGGTCACCCCGACCTCCTCGGCGCCGGTCGTCGAGGCGATCCGCGTGACCTCCTGAAGCGCGCGGGCCGGAACGTTGGCCTCGATCGACCCGTCGAGGGCCTCCTCGAGCGTCGTCTCCTTGACACTCAGTCGGTAGGAGTCGGTGGCGACCATGCGTAGCTCGCGTTCGGAGGCGGACACGAGGACGCCGGTCAGGTGCGGACGCGTCTCGTCGCGCGAAGCAGCCCGCGCCACACGCCCGACCGTTTCCGAGAACGCCGCAGTGGCGAGCTTCACGACCTCGCCACCCAGGTCGGGGAGACTCGGGAAATCCTCGGGTGGAAGCGTGCGCAGGTGGAAACTGGCGGGCCCCGAGGCGACCTCGACGTCGCCCTCCGCCCCGCGAGCCTCGACGCTCAACTCCTCTCCGGGCAGCGAACGCACGACGTCGAGCAGCAGCCGGCCGGGCAGCAGGGCTGTGCCCTCGCGATCGGCCGGAGCGTCGATCCGAATCCGGATACCCAGTTCCATGTCGGTGGCCTGGAGCTCGACCATGCCGTCGTGGGCGGAGATGAGGACGCCGGAGAGGGTCTGGATGGCGCTGCGGGTCGAGACTCCCCGGACCGCCACGCCTAGTTGGCTCAAGAAGCGCTCGCGCGGAAGGGAGAACTTCACTCGATTACCTTGCCTGTGAGTTGACGATAGGTCTGACGACTGTGTCGACAACGCGGCCAAACCGCTGCTCGGAGCGGGTGGCGGCCGTTTCGGCATCCTGACGACAGCCTGTTGATTCTGTCATCACCAGCGGTCGTCATCGCCCGCCGCCGAGCCTGGCCTTCAGGCTGTCGACAAGCTCGCGAGCCTCGGCGCGCTCGCCGATCTCGCGTTCGATCTTGCGACAGGCGTGAAGGACCGTGGCGTGGCGGCGCCCGCCGAAGTCGGAACCGATGGCGGGCAGGCTCTCCCCGGTGAGCTCGCGTGCGAGGTACATGGCGATCTGGCGCGCAAAGGTGGGCTGTGCCCGCCGGCCCGGGGCGTCGATGGCCTCCGCAGTGATGTCGAGAGCCTCGGCGGTGGCCTGCTTGACCTCGGCGACCGTCGGTGAGCGCAGCGGCGATCGGGCGTGGGCGGCCAGGCTGCCGAGAACCATGCGGGCAAGCTCTGGCGTCGCCCTCTCCCCGGTCAGAGAGGCGTAGGCCACCAGCCGGATAAGTGCGCCCTCGAGAGAGCGCACGCTCTCGGGCGCGAGCCTGGCCACCGCCACGAGGGTCTCGTCGTAGATCCCTTCGATGCCGTCCACACAGACACGCTTTCGCAGGATGGTGGTGCGGGCGCCGAGGTCCGGCACCTCGACTGCGGCCACGAGCCCCCACCTGAAACGCTCGAGAAGCCGGTCCTCGAGCCCTCCGAGTTCGACCGGGGGCCGGTCGCTGGTGAGCACGAGCTGACCGCCCGACTCGTAGAGGGCGTTGAAGGTATGGAAGAAGGCCTCCATCGTCCCGGTGCGTCGGGCCAGGAACTGGACGTCGTCCACGAGCAGGACGTCAACCGCGCGAAAGCGCTCACGGAACTTGTCGAAGTTGCCGCCGCGGGTGGCCGCGACGAACTCTCCGGTGAAGGTCTCGACGGTGGTGTAGGCCACGCGCAGGTCGAGGGCGTAGGCCTGGATGTACTGACCGATGGCGTGGAGCAGATGGGTCTTCCCGAGTCCGGGCGGGCCGTGGAGGAAGAGCGGGTTGTAGGCCTGAGCGGGCTGCTCGGCCACCGCGAGCGCGGAGGCGTGGGCGAGCCGGTTGCTCGCGGAGATCACGAACCCGTCGAAGGTGTAGCGGGGGTTGAGCGCGGCCACGCCCTCACGGGCCGGCGGCGCCCCGGACTCCCGGTTGGCGACCGCCTCTCCCTCGCTCACGACGTTCACGCCGACCGGCGAGCCCAGCGTCTTGAGGGCGGCCTCGGAGATCGCTCCGAGATAGCGCTGCTCCACCCAGCTTCTCGCTCCCGCGGGTGCGCTGACCACGAGCGTCCCCTCACTGCGAGAGACGAGCCTCACCGGCGCGAGCCAGGTCTCGAAGGCGACCTCGGGGACGCCCGCGCGGAGCTCCTCACGGATTAGGCGCCAGGTGGTTTCGAGTTCTTCGGACACAGTGCAGGGGCTGACCTCCGGGCTCCGGACGTCGCGAGACGATGCTTGAGAGGTACCGCGAGCCTTCCCGGCCCGGCGGCGTGGCGCGAGTCTACAGAGCGCCGGAGGGCGTAGGCGACGGCGTTCCGAACGGTTCGGTGGCCTTGCCGCAAAGCGCGCAAAAAGCTGTCCCGGATGCACCCGAGACGGGCGTGGATCGCGGGCCTATACTCGGCCGCGGAACGAAGCCGGCATGAAGCGCACCTACCAGCCCAAGAAGCGTAAACGCGCCCGAGCGCACGGGTTTCGCGGGCGTATGCGCACAAAGGCCGGCAGAGCCATGCTCAAGCGCAAACGCGCCAAGGGCCGCGCCCGCCTGACCCCCTAGGCGTGGCTGCCACGGGCCAGCGCCAAGCCGGACGCCGAGGCCAGCGCCGAAGGCTCTCGCACAGTGCCGACTTCGACCGCGCCTTCCGCGAGGGACGCTCGTTCGCTACACGCCACCTGGTCCTCCACGTCTTCCTGAGGTCGGAGGCAGATGCCCCGGCGGACGATCCCCTGGCGCCGCGCCTCGGGGTCTCTGTCGGGCGGCGGGTGGGTGGGGCGGTCGAGCGCAACCGCGTCAAGCGCCTGCTGCGCGAGGCCTTCTGGATGGTGGCACCTTCCCTGCCTCCCACGCATGACTTCGTGCTCGTAGCCCGCTCCGAAGCGGCGGAGCTGGCTCGGGCCGGGGGGGAGCAGGCGTTCGAGCAGGCGCTGCGCGAGCTCGTCGTCGAGGCCGGGCTGTCAGGGTGAGCGCCCGGCGAGGTGAGGAGAGAGGCGGATCGCCGGCCCGGCGGGCCGCGCTCGCGCTGGCGATCGCTCCTATCCGCCTCTATCAGCGCCTGATCTCGCCGCTGCTCGGGCCGCGCTGTCGCTACCACCCGACGTGCTCGGCCTACGCGGTGGACGCAATCCGATCGTTCGGCATACTGAGAGGACTCGTGCTCGCCGCTTGGCGCGTGGTGCGTTGCAATCCGTGGAGCCTCGGAGGCA
>JACCTJ010000065.1 GCA_013812485.1 Thermoleophilaceae bacterium | reverse complement strand
GGTTACGCAGGTGAAGTGCCAGCGGACCGCGCACTGGGGCGATGGGCGCGTCAGTCGCCGGCGGCGGCTCGCCGTACGGCCTGACGCCGGCGGCTGCGGTCAGCGATCGCGTGCTCGAGCCGGGTGGCGCCCCTAGGTTGCGCGGCGGACGCCCGAGCTCCGGCGGCTGCGCGAGCGCCTGCATCGATTCGAGCACGACGTCGACGAGCGCGAGCGCGTCGGGCAGTCAACTGCGCAGCGGTCCGCACCCGCATGGTGCTAGGTGCGCCAGACACTATGCAGCGCCAAAAGCCCCTGCTAAAGATGAGGTCGATGGAAGCCGCAGTCGGCTTTCGCTAGCTTGGAAACGAACCGAAGTTACCTAGAGCGGAATCCGCTCGTTCCCCCGCTGTGGGCCGGGCAATGTAGGGCGCCATAGGTCGCTCGGTCGCGAAGGGAGAGGATCGGGAGATGGAGTCCCCAACCGTCACGCACATGCTAAGCCGCCGCGAGCGTCGCCGCGCCTTCACTCAAGCGATCGCCGCACGCCGGCGCCTCGAGACCGAGCCCCGCCCGCGCGGCCGGGTGTGGATCAACGGTCGCGAGGTGGACGGGAGGAAGCCGGGACTCGACCATCTCGGCCGCTCCCACGACTGACGACGGGCCGCACCTTGGTCGCGCCCGACGCGCTCGGCGGCGAAGCCATCCGCGGGTTACCCTCGGGCCAGTCTGCGAGACCCGCCGCTTTTGAACCGAGGCCCGACCCCTTGTCGGTGAACGGGCGGACCTCGTCGGGGGGACTCGAAGTTCTTTGCTTCCAGGCTGGCTATGTCGCTCTCGATCTTGCGCTGCCGAGACGGCCTCCACCGACGCTGATGTCGCCTCCCCCCGCGACCGGTACTTGCTGCCCGCGATCTCCCCCTCCGTCGGAAGGCGCCCTCCCGCAGGGGTCGGCCGGCGGACCGCCGATCGTGGAGGGACGCGGCGGGGGGTCGAGCTCGGCCAGGCAAGTTTGTCGACCGAGGCGCTCTGCGGCGACCAGGGGTCTCGCAAACCCGCGAAACTCCCGCGGTCGACGGCCGTAGTCCTGCGAAGGGGATGTCGGGCGAGAGTCGCGGGCCTCGCATCGCTGTAGACCGCCCAACGTCATAACCCCGGTCGAGCGCGGTCGTCTCAGGGCGAAGTACGCGCGCCTTCGCCGCGTCAAGTAGCGGCGCGACGTTGGACTCGTGGCTACCGGCCGTCTCGACCTGCCAAGCGACGATCCGGCGCAGGGTGAGAAGCTGCTCGTCGTTCACGAGTACGTATGTTGGCCGGGCACCGGGTGTTACCGCGCCGCGGCGCCGCTTTCGGGTCGATCAGGTAGGCGAGGAGCCACGCCCAGTGGCGCGCGGTGCGCAGCGCTGGCTTCACGGCGAGTCTCCCTTCGAGCGCACCGGCCAGTCATCGAAGAGCCCGGCGATGCCGTCGGGCTCGCTCGGAGCGGCCAGCTCGGGCTGGTGCCTGCGAGGGCCGAGTGGGACCTCGTCCGAAGCGAAGCGGGTAGTCGCCATAGAACCCCGATAGATCGATCTCTTCGACGGTGTCCAAGACGAACCAGGCGAGGTGGTTGTCGGGTAGCCAGTCACCCAGACGGGCGGCAACAGAAGCTTTGCTCGCGGTCGCACTCGATGAAGTTCTGCGGCACCGCCGACCTCCCCGTGATCGAGGACGACCGCATCATCCAAGCCCCCTCGGACGAACAGACCCTGGAAACCGGGTCTTTGCGACGGCCACCGAGCAGGGCTTTCTCGCCGCTCACCTTTTCTCGCACAGGGCGGTGTAAGGAGCCGATGAGGGCCGGGACTCTGTGGAGCCCGGCCCTCGAAACCTCGGCTGCTACTGCTAGTGCTGCGGGCCGGGGCAGTTCGGCTGGTCGTTGGGACCCTGGCACGGCCCGCTGTTCGGGTTGAACTTTCCGGACTGACCCGGCGAATTTGGACCGCCCACCGCGAAGGCGGCCGGAGCGGAAATGGCGCCGCGACGGCCACAACACCTGCAATTGCCTTGCGCCTCATTACGAACCTCCTCCGCCACAGCCCTTGGGCTGTCGATTTCTGAAGGCTCCACGCCCCTTCCTGCCCGGCGTCTTTTCCTGATTCGGGCGCGGCACAGAAAGGGGTATGGAGTCCTTCCGTACACCCCTAGAAACGTCTTCCACTGAAGCTGGTTGGAGGTTTATCGCGCCGCG
>JACCTJ010000057.1 GCA_013812485.1 Thermoleophilaceae bacterium | reverse complement strand
GCCGTCGACCGCGCGCATGCTCACCTTGCGCAGGCCGGCGCGATCCTCGGCAAGCAGGTCGCGCACGAGCACCGCGACCGCGGTCCCGTCCACCGAGCGCAGGTGGTCGACGATCCCCTCGGAGTCGGTCTCGTCGGCACCGGTCTCGGCGAAGTCGTCGCGGGTGAGGTGCGTCGTGGTGATCGCCCCGTCGTCGAAGCGGACCACGCGCGCGAGGCCCCGGGCCAGCAGCTCGAGGCGGCAGAAGGGCAGGCTCTCGAATACCTGTCGATTGACCGCATGGGGCGAGGCGCCCGCGTCGATCAGCTCCGCGGCCATGCGGTGGGCCTCTGCCCCGGTGCTGCGGTACATGAAGCGCCCGGTGTCGGTGACGAGGCCGACGTAGAGGGCCTCGGCCATCGGCGGGGTGAGCTCGGCCCCGAGCTCGTGGGCGAGCCGCCACACGAGCTCCGCCGTACAAGAGGCCAAAGGATCGACGAGGTTGACCTCGCCGAAGCGGGTGTTGTCATGGTGGTGGTCGATGTTGACGATGCGGATGCCCTCCGCGCGCAGGAAGTCGGCGGGCATCCGGTCGATGTTCCCGCAGTCGAGGAAGACGACGAGCCGCTCGTCGAGGTCGGCCGGCGGCGCGTTGAGGACGCCCTCGAGCGGCAGGTAGCGGTACTCGTGGGGCAGCGGGAACTCATCGGCGGCGAGGAACATGGCCCCGTCCTTGTCGAGCTGAGAGAGCAGCAGGTGCATCCCCAGCAGCGAGCCGAGCGCGTCGCCGTCGGGGTTCTCGTGGGTGGTGAGGAGCAGCCTGTCGGCGCCGCGCAGCTCGTCCGCCACCTGCTCGAGCTCGGTGCCCACCATCACCGGTCCCCGTCCTGCGAGGAGACGACCTCGTCGATCAGCTCGCTCATGCGCATGCCCTGCTGGACGGAGGGGTCGTACTCGAAGGTCAGGGTCGGGGTGCGCTTCAGGTGCAGCTCCTCGTTCAGCTTGGCCTGAAGAAAGCCCCGGGACGAGGTCAGGCCCTCGAGGGCGAGGTCGCGTTCGGTCTCGTCACCGAGCACGCTCACGTAGACGCGGGCGTGGCGCAGGTCCGGGCTGGTGTCGACGGAGGTCACGGTCACGAAGCCGATGCGCGGATCCTTGAGCTCGGCCGTGTGGACCGAGACGACCTCGCGAACGGCCTCGTTGACCCTTCGCATGCGCGCGCCGGGCATCTTAGAGGCCGACCCCGGGCGTCAAGGCTCGGCGGGCGTGTGCTTGCGAACGGACGAACTGACAGCCACCGGCACCCATCTAACCGAGCACCTCCTCCGCGGAGCGAATCCCCCACTCGCAACGAACACCGTCGCCGAACCGGGCCAGCACATGCCGCTCGAGCGCCGCCGCAGCCTCCTCGAGACCCCGCGCATCGCGCGCCACGAGCGCCGCCGTGAGGGTGGCGCGCTGCCACAACTCGTGGTGCTCGGTCTCCGCCACCGCCGCCCCGAACCGCCGCTTCAGCTGCTCCTTGAGCGACACGATCTCCTTGCGCTTGCCCTTAAGGCTCCCGCCGTCGGGGAAGTAGAGCTCGATCTCGATGAGACACAAGAAGCTCATGCCTCCACCAACGAGTCGGGGTGAAGAGCAGCAACGACGCTCGAGGCGGGCGGTTCGATGGTCCTCAGCGAGGGGCTCCCTGAGCGAGCGAAGCGAGCGTACCCGAGAGGAGGACGATCGAAGCGCCCGCTACAGGGCGCGTTCAACCTGCTCAGTCTCATACCCCTCGAGCACATCGCCCTCCTTCACGTCCGCGAAGCCTTCCACGACAACGCCACACTCGTACCCCGACTCCACCTCGCGCACGTCCTCCTGGAACCGCCGCAGCGAGCCGATGCGTCCGTCGTAGACGATCGTCCCGTCGCGGACCACGCGCAGGGCAACGCCGCGCCGAAGCGTCCCGGAGCGCACGTAGCAGCCCGCGATCGTCCCGACCCGGGAGGCGCGGAAGGTCGCGCGGATCTCGGCCTCGCCGACGGTGCGCTCGACCTGCTCGGGCTCGAGCATGCCCTCCATGGCCTGGCGGAGCTCCTCGATCGCCTGATAGATGACCGTGTACGTGCGAATCTCGATGCCTTCGCGGTCGGCGACGCGCGCCGCGTCGCCTACGGGTCTGACGTTGAAGCCGACGACCACGGCCTCGGAGGCCGAGGCGAGCATCACGTCGGACTCGTTGATCCCGCCCACGGCGTCGTGGATGACGTTGACCGGCACCTGATCCTGAGGCAGGCGCGCGATCTCGTCGAGGAGGGCCTCGAGCGAGCCGGCGACGTCGGCCTTGACGACGAGGTTGAGGTCCTTGGTCTCGCCGCGCTGGGCGCGCGCGAAGGCGTCCTCGAGTGAGACGCGTACGCCCTGGCGGCGGGCGATCTGCTCGGTCTTGAGCCGGTTCGCGCGCTCGGCGGCGAGCACGCGGGCCCTGCGCTCGTTCTCGACCACGCGCACGATCTCGCCGGCCTCGGGCACGCCGTCGAAGCCGAGGATCTCCACCGGCTCGCCCGGGCCGGCCTCGGTCACCCGCTCGCCCAGGTGGTTGTGCATGGCCCGCACGCGGCCCCAGTGGGCGCCCGAGACGAGCGCGTCGCTCACTCCGAGGGTGCCGCGCTGGATGAGCAGCGAGACGACGGGCCCGCGCCCCGGGTCGAGGCGCGACTCGATCACGCTACCCGAGGCCTCCGTGTCGGGGTTGGCCTTGAGTTCCTGGATGTCGGCAAGCGTGACCACGGTCTCGAGCAGGCCGTCGAGGCCGTCGCCGGTCCTCGCCGAGACGTCGACGAACTCGACGTCACCGCCCCAGTCGGCGGGGCTGAGGCCCTGTTCGGCGAGCTCGCCGCGAACGCGGTTGGGGTCGGCACCCTCCTTGTCGATCTTGTTGACCGCGATCATGATCGGCACCTCGGCCGCGCGCGCGTGGTCGATCGCCTCGCGGGTCTGGGGCATGACCCCGTCGTCGGCGGCGACGACGATCACCGCGATGTCGGTGACCTTCGCGCCGCGGGCGCGCATGGCCGTGAAGGCCTGGTGGCCGGGCGTGTCGAGAAAGGTGATCCTGCTCGAGTCGTGGTCGACCTGGTAGGCCCCGATGTGCTGGGTGATCCCTCCGGCCTCGCCGGCGGCCACCTTGGTCTCGCGGATGGCGTCGAGCAGCGAGGTCTTGCCGTGGTCGACATGGCCCATGATCGTGACCACGGGAGGGCGCTCGACGAGCGTGTCATCCGCATCCTCGGCGACCGGCTCGGCCTCGACCTCGTCGGCGGCGTGGACGATGTCGACCTTCTTGTCGAACTCCTCGGCGAGCACCCCGATCGCCTCGTCGGTGAGGGTCTGGGTGAGCGTGGCCATCTCGCCGAGCGCCATCAGCTTCTTGATGACCTCGGGGGCGGGCAGCCCGAACGACTCGGCGACCTCGCGCACGGTGGCGCCCGAGTTCACCGAGGTGATCGGGATCTCCTCGACCACGTCCTCCTGCGGGGTCAGGTCGGGCTCGACCCACGGCGTGCGCCGGCGCCGGCCCCGGCGCGGCGGGCGCTGCGGGGGCGGCGGGTTCGAGCCGCGGGGGCGCGCGGCCTGCGAGTCGATGACCACGCGACGGCGGCGTCCGCCGGCGGCTCCCTGCTCGCCGAGGCGCCCCGAACGTCCGGGGCGCGTGGCGCGAGAAGAGCTCTGACCACCGTTCTGCGGCGGGTCGCCGCCGGGGGTCGTCGGGGCGTCGCCCGCGGGTCCCCCTCCGCGCGCCTCGGTGACAGCGCTCGAGGCTGGGACGACAGCGTCGCCATCGGCACGCTGGGCC
>JACCTJ010000054.1 GCA_013812485.1 Thermoleophilaceae bacterium | reverse complement strand
CGGGATACCCTGCTTCATGAGATGCCGGGGCGGGATCCGAACCCGCGACCTTCGGGTTATTCAGGCCGGCCCCGGCTGCGAAGGCGGGACGACCCTTCAGTTGCCGCCGCAGGCCGACCACCGGTCTCACCGTCCCCGTCGATCGGCGACAACACGGCCAGAGAAAGGCTCCGCGGACCGGCTTGGACGGCCGTCGACACCGCTACATCTGCACGCCCGGGAGATTTTGGACCGATATTGGACCGACGGACCGATGCGCCGCTCAGCGCCAACGTTGTTGTCAGGCCTCTGTGCAGGCATTTCGTAAGGGTGAGCGATGGGACTCGAACCCACGACCGCCTGGACCACAACCAGGAGCTCTACCAACTGAGCTACGCCCACCAGGGTGTCCGGAATCTAGCAACGCTCAGGCCTGCCGCTTGCGCCGGAACACATCGTGGTCGATCGAATCGACGCGGTCGAGGAAGAGGATCCCGTCGAGGTGATCGAGCTCGTGCTGGAGGCAGCGCGCCTCGAAGCCCCCCGACTCGACGACGAGCGGCTCGCCCCCCGCAGAGACGGCCTCGATTGTGACCGCGAGCGCACGCCTCACGTTCGCCGTCAGCTCGGGGATGCTGAGGCAGCCCTCGCGGGCCACCTCCGCCCCGCTCGAGGCGACGATCCGCGGGTTGACGAGCACGAGCAGCCCGCTCCCGCCCTCCCCCTTCGGGTGCTCGGACACATCGACGACGACCATCCGCACGGGCTCCTCGATCTGAGGCGCGGCGATGCCCACGCAGCGAGGGAACGAGCGCATCGTCTCGACCAGGTCGGCGGCCACGCGCGTGGCGCGCTCGCCCTCCCCCGCTTCGAGCTCTCGCGCGGAGGCCTTGAGCGCTGGGTGCGGGTAGCGGAGGACCTCACGTACGGCCATGACCGCAGCCGGCGCGAGCGCCTCAGAGCGCGTCGCGCTCGAGCGCCCGGAAGCTGACCTCGACGCCCTGCGCGCGACCGACCTCGGCCAACGCGCCCTCGAGCTCGCGAGCCTCGTCGTCACCGGCCAGCGCGACCTCGAGCGCCATGGCGTAGAGGGCTTGGCCGCCGGGCTCGTCCACCAGTCGCGTCGTCAGGTCGGTGATGTTCACCCCGCGCTGCGCGAGCGCCGCGGCCACGGCGTGGACGATGCCGGGGTGGTCGGCCCCGTAGACGCTGACGATGTGGGTCGCGCCCGAGGCGGCCGGCGATCCGCTCTCGTCGGAGAGCTCGGCGAGGGTCAGCGCCTCGAGCCCGAGCTCCTCCCGCGCGCGCTCGAGGCCATCCTCCAGGCGCGCGCGCTCGAGGTCGGCCGGCGCCCCGAGCACCAGGACCATCGCGAACTCGCCGCGCAGGATGGCCATGCGCGAGTCCTCGACGTTCACCCCGTGACTCACGAGAACCGCGGTCACGCCGGCGACGATGCCCGGCCGGTCGCGGCCTAGGGCGGAGAGGGCGAGGTGTCGCACCTCCGCGACGGTCCGCCCGCGTCTACCTGACCGGGATGACGTCGCGCTCTTCGGCGACCGCCTCGACGGTCTCGGCCTCCGGCTCGCGCTCCTCACCGGCGCACTCGATGCGAAACGCCCCCGTGCCGAGCTCGGGGTCGGAGCGGATCGGCAGGCCGCGGATCGTGTCCCAGCCGAGGCGCTCGACCTCGAACGGGTTCATGACCACCGCCGTCGCGGGCCACTCGCAGGTCTTGTTGTGCTGGTCGATCGCCCGGGAGATCGCCTCGAGGTTCTTGGCTTCCGAGCTCATGCCGCCACCGTCGTCCTAAGCTCCCGCAGGCGCCGAGCTCGCCGGGGTGGGGCCCGGCTCGTCGGCGATCCTGGGCACGGCTGCGGCGATCGTGCGCTCGAGCCCGTCGCGGACGCTCAACTGCGGCTCCCAGCCCAGCAGGTCGCGGGCGCGCGCGATGTCGGGCTGGCGCACCTTCGGGTCGTCGACCGGCAGCGCCTCGAAGACGATCTCCGAGCGTGACTCGGTCAGCTCGACCACCGCCTCGGCCATCTCCAGCAACGTCATCTCGTGCGGGTTGCCCAGGTTGACCGGCTCGTGAACCTCCG
>JACCTJ010000035.1 GCA_013812485.1 Thermoleophilaceae bacterium | reverse complement strand
CACCACTGGGATCCCCGCTGGCCCGAGCCGGCCTTTTCCGGCTCCTTCGACGGAGTCGAGATGCACTCGCACCACTACAACGACCCGGACGACTGGCAGGGCAAGCGGGTCGTCGTGCTCGGCATGGGCAACAGCGCCATGGACATCGCCGTCGAGTCGAGCTACGTGGCCGAGGAGGTCTTCCTCGCCGCGCGCCGCGGGGCGCACGTCGTGCCCAAGTACATCTTCGGCCGGCCGATCGACCAGATCGGCGGCTCACCCCTGATCCCCCTCGCGGTGCGCCGGCGAATCATCGAGGCCATGCTGCGCGTCCACCAGGGCCGGATGGAGAACTACGGGCTCCCGAAGCCCGACCACCGCTTCGGGGAGGCGCATCCGACGGTCTCGGCCGACCTCCTCAGCCGCGTGGCCCACGGCGAGGTCCAGCCGAAGCCGAACATCGCCGCGCTCGAGGGCGATCGCGTGCGCTTCGCCGACGGCTCGGTCGAGCCCGCCGACGTGGTCGTGTACTGCACCGGCTACAAGGTCACCTTCCCGTTCTTCGACGAGAACCTGATCTCCGCTTCCGACAACGACCTGCCGCTCTACAAGCGGACCCTCCACCCCGGGATCGACAACGTCTTCTTCGTGGGACTGATGCAGCCGCTCGGCGCGATCATGCCGATCGCCGAGCGCCAGGGGACCTGGATCGCCGACTACCTGACCGGCCGCTACGCGCCGCCCTCGGGGAGCGCGATGCGCGCCGACATCGAGCGCGAGCGCGAGCGCATGTTCAAGCGCTACGTGCGGTCGAAGCGCCACACCATGCAAGTCGACTACGACGACTTCATGCTCGTGCTCGAGCGCGAGCGAAGGCGCGGTGGGGAGCGGGCACGCGAGCGTGGCGCGAGGCCGCCGATCGAGCCGCGGGCCGGCGCCGACGAGGTCGCCACCGCAGCGTGAGCGCCGCCTCGGCCGCGCCCGCGCCGCCGCGACCCGGTCGGCGCGAGCGCACGAAGCGCCATAACCGGGCCGCGATCCTCGACGCCGCCCGTCGGGTCTTCGCCGAGTCCGGCTACGAGGCGAGCTCGATCCGCGACATCGTCCGCCGTAGCGGGCTGGCCGCGGGAACCTTCTACAACTACTTCCCGGATAAGCAGTCGGTCCTGCTCGCTCTGCTCGAGGACCGCACGGAGGTGCTGCGTCGGCGGCTGCGCCTCGCGCGCGCTCGCGCGCGCGACTTCGAGGGCCTCGTGGGCGACGCCTACCGGGTCTACTTCGGCTTCCTGGCCGACGATCCGCCGACCGCCGAGCTCCTGCGGCGCAACTCCGGAGCGGTCCGGGCGCTGGCCGGCGAGCCCGCGCTCGTCGGGGGCGTCGACGACCTGCTCGGCGACCTGCGGGCGACGATCACCGGCGGCGATGCTCCGTCCTTCGACGTCGAGTACATGGCGGCGGCGATGGCCGGCGCCGGCTTCGAGATCGGGGTGCGGATGCTCGCGCGGCGGCCTCACGACGTCGAGGGCGCGGCGCGCTTCGCCACGGGGCTGTTCCTGGGAGGCGTCGAGCGCCTGGCAGGATCCGGGGGCGCGCCGCGCACGGATGGAGAGGGCTGAGCCGAGAGCGCGACGCGGGCGGCGACCCCCGCCTCCGCCGCGAGGCTCGGAGCGGATTTGATCGCCGGCCGCGGGTCAGCTCGTGGCGTCGGCCTGAGCGCCCTGGGCCGCGGGAGAGCCGCTCTCCTCCGGCTCGGGCGACCTTTGCCCCGCGACCCGGTCGAGCTCGCGAACGAGGTCCGAGCGCAGCGCGTGAAGCTCCGCGGCGTCGGCCGTCGCGGCCACCGGCTCCGGGCCGGTGGGCGCTCGCCGTAGCCCGAGCGCGTGCGCGATGGCTCCGGTCAGCCCGCCGCGGGCGTGCGGGCGTGCCCCTCGCAGCCGTCCGACCGCCGCCCGGGCACGAGCGGAGAGATCGGCCTGCTGGCCTGCGCCGTCGCGGCCACGGTGCATCATCCGGTTCTTGGGGGAGCCATCGGACGGGATGGTCGCGCTCCGGCCGGACGCTGCCTGCCCTGCGGGCGCCCCAGCGGCTGGGACAATGCGCGCCCATGAAGCTCTACGTGTGCTGGAACGTCAAACGGGGCCCGTGGGGTCATCCGTGTGGGAACGCCTACCACGCGCTGCGCGAGGCCGGCCACGAGCCCGCGGTCATCAAGGCGTACGGGCTCCGCGTCCTGCCCGACCCGTTTAACAGGACGGAGGGACGCCGCGAGGCGAAGCGGTTGACCGCAAGCAACACGGTGCCCGTGCTCGTCACCGACGACGGCAAGGTCGTCTCGGAGTCGAAGGACATCGTCACCTGGGCGCGCGAGAACCCGGCGGGGCCACCGCCGCCGCCTCGGTCGGCTAGAGCCGCAGCGTCCCCTCCACGAGCACGACCACGTCGCCGCCCACGCGCACGCGGTCGCCCTCGAGCGCCGCCTCGAGGCGGCTCGGCCGGCCCATCTCGACGCCCTGGCTGATCTCGACGGAGTCCTGCCCGCGGCGCGCGGACAGGTAGGCGCACAGCGGGCCCGCGGCCGAGCCGGTCGCGGGGTCCTCGCCGTCGTGGAAGAAGCCCCGCGTCCGCGCGAGGCCGTCGCTCGGGTCGCACCAGGCGAGGTAGAGCACCGTCGCACCGAGCGGCTCGAGCAGAGCCGCGAGCGCGCCGGGGTGGAGCTGCGCGCGCGCGAGTGCATCCGCGCCCGCGACCGGTGCGATCAGGTGCGCTAGGCCGGTCGAGACGACCTGAGGAGATAGCGCGGGATCGGCGTCGTGGGCGCTCAGGCCGGCGGGAGCGAGGGCCTGCGCGCGCGCGACCTCGGGTCCCAACCAGGCCGGCTCCTGGAGCATCGAGGCGCGCGCCAGCTGCGCTTCGCGCTCCACCTCGATGGCCTGCGTGCCCGCGCCGGTCTGCTGGGTGAACCGGGCGCGGCGAAGGCCTTGCCGCTGTGCGACGGCGACCGCGGTGCCGAGCGAGGGATGGCCGGCGAAGGGCAGCTCGCCCGCGACCGTGAAGATCCGATTGCGATAGTCGGCGCCGGCCACGGTCGCCGGCTGGACGAACGTGGTCTCCGACAGCCGCGTCTCGCGGGCGAAGGCGAGCATGGTCGCGTCGTCGAGGTCGTCGGCATCGTGGACGACCGCGAGCCCGTTGCCCTCGAGCGGCGTCGAGGTGAAGACGTCGAGCAGCGTGTAGGGGTAGTCAGGCAACGCCGACGCGCGAGAGCTCAGGCGGCAGCCGCTCGGCCGAGGCCTCCGAGCAGGCCACGTTGAGCCGGATCCCGGGGCGACTCGTGTGGCGGCCGGTGCGTCGCAGCCAACCGGTCATGAGGCCCGAGCGAGCCGTTGCCGGCCGGCAAGCCGGGGACGAGCCGCACCGGCTGTCCGTCCGCGTGGGGGAGTCCCTCGCACGGAAGATCGGATCGTGCACCAGCGCGCGGCCTCGAGGCCGAAGAGGCCTCGCGCCAGACGGGGGCTGATCGAGGAGGTCGAGGATCTTCACGATGGCGCCTGGTCACCCGCTGGAGGACCGACCAAACCACTTGCGGGCGTCCGACCCTAGTGACCGCGTCGGCCACCCGCTGTGACGCACCGCTCACTACCATCCCCGCCGTGCGCGCCGCCACCATCCGCGACGGAGAGGTCCTCGTCGACGACCACGCCGACCCGGAGCCGGGATCGGGCGAGATCCTGGTCCGGGTCCGGGCCGCCGGGCTGAACGGCGCCGACATGCTCCAGCGCCGCGGTCGCTATCCCGCCCCGCCGGGCTCGCCACCGGACATTCCCGGCCTCGAGCTGGCCGGCGAGGTCATCGCCCGCGGGCCAGGGGCCGAGCGCTTCGCCGAGGGTGACCGGGTCATGGCCGTGGTCGGCGGCGGCGGTCAGGCCGAGCTCTGCGTGGTGCACGAGCGCGGCGTCATGCCCGTGCCCGAGGCACTCGACTGGCCGCACGCCGGGGGCACCCCCGAGGTCTTCGCCACCGCCGACGACGCCCTCTTCTCCCAGGCCGGCCTCGAGCCTGGCGAGCGGCTACTTGTGCACGGGGCCGCCGGCGGCGTGGGGACCGCGGCCGTGCAGCTCGGGCGCGCCGCGGGGGCGCGCGTGACCGCGACCGTGCGCCGCGAGGAGGCGCGCGCCGAGGTCGAGCGGCTCGGCGCCCAGGCCGCCCTCGACCCCGAGGGGTTCGAGGAGCACGGGCCGTTCGACGTCGTACTCGAGCTCGTCGGCGCGCCCAACTTCCCCGCCAATCTCAAGGCGCTCGAGACCGGCGGGCGGATCGTGGTCATCGGCGTGGGCGGCGGGTCGAAGCTCGAGGAGTTCAACCTGCTCGGCCTCTTGGGCAAGCGAGCGCGCATCATGGGCTCGACGCTGCGCGCGCGCCCGCTCGAGGAGAAGGCGCTCGTGACCCGCCGGGTCGAACGGCGCGTGCTCTCGTTGCTCCAGTCGGGATCGGTCGAGGTGCCGGTGGCCGAGACCTTCCCGCTCGACCGGGTCGGCGAGGCCTACGACCACTTCGAGGCCGGCGGCAAGCTCGGCAAGGTCGTGCTCGAGCTCGGCTAGGT
>JACCTJ010000015.1 GCA_013812485.1 Thermoleophilaceae bacterium | reverse complement strand
CGCACGGGGTGCGGGCGCCGCAGCGCCGGGCAGGGCGCGATCCTCGGGCGCCGCCCCCGGGAGGCCCAGCTCAGCCCAACGAGGACCTCGTGCCGACGGCCCGTCCTCCGACCGGGGCAGGGCCGCCTCGTCAGCTCGCGGGCGTCCCTCCTTTGCGGGCCGCGGAAGGTCCTCGTCCGCCGGCAGGCCGAGCTCGACACCGGGCGACGAGGGCAAGGGTCCGCCCGCCTTCGTGCGAGGACGGGGCGGGCCTCCCGGCGAGCGCTGAGGCTCCGCGCACCAGCCAGCTCCCGGCCTCCGGCGATCGAGCCGGTAGGGTGCCCGCGCGATGGTCGACCGCCCCCGCGCTCCGATCGCCAAGACCGCCTCCTACGAGGCCGAACCCCACGAGGTCGGCCGCGTCCTGCTTCTCTACTCCGGAGGGCTCGACACGAGCGTGATGCTCAAGTGGATCCAGGACGAGTACGAGGCCGAGGTCGTGGCGCTGACCGTCAACCTCGGCCAGCCCGGCGAGGACTACGACGTGGTCCGCGGCAAGGCCCTCGACCTCGGCGCGGTCGACTGCCGGGTGGTCGACGCGCGCGAGGAGTTCGCCCACGAGTACGTGCTTCCGGCGATCAAGGCCAACGCCCTATACGGCGGCGGCTATCCGCTCTTCACGGCGCTCGGGCGGCCGCTGATCGCCAAGCTCGCGGTCGCCGCCGCGCGCGAGACCGGGTGCGACACGATCGCCCACGGCTGCACCGGAAAGGGCAACGACCAGGTGCGCATCGAGGCCACGGTGGCGGCGCTCGCCCCCGAGCTGCGGATCATCGCGCCGGTGCGCGGCTGGCAGATGGGACGGGAGGAGGAGATCGCCTACGCCCGCGAGCACGGCATCCCCGTCAAGGGCGGGACCGAGGCGCCGCCGTACTCGATCGACGACAACCTGTGGGGACGCTCCTCGGAGGGCGGTCCGATCGAGGACCTCTCAGAGCCCCCGCGCGACGACGTCTTCCAGCTCGTGACCCGCCCCGAGGAGGCGCCTGAGGAGCCCCAGCTCGTCCGAGTCGAGTTCGAGCGCGGGCGCCCGGTCGCTCTGGACGGCGAGCGGCTCGGCCTGGTCGACCTGCTCGAGCGCGCCGGCGAGCTCGGCGCCCGCCACGGCTGCGGGATCGTCGACCAGATCGAGGATCGCATCGTCGGTCTTAAGGTCCGCGACCTCTACGAGGCCCCCGCCGCCGCGCTGATCCTGACCGCTCACCGCGAGCTCGAGAAGCTGGTCGGGACGATCCACCAGAACAACTTCAAGCCGGGCCTCGACCGCCAGTGGGCCTTCCTGGTCTACGCCGGCCTCTGGCAGGAGCCCCTGCTCGGCGACCTGAACGCCTTCATGGACCGGGTCAACGAGCAGGTTACGGGCGCGATCACGCTCAAGCTGTTCAAGGGCAGCGCAAGTGCGGTTGCACGCTCGTCGCCGAACGCCCTCTACGATCCCGCCCTGGCCGGCTTCGGCGAATCCGGGGGCCTCTTCTCGCAGGCGTCCTCACCCGGCTTCATCGAGCTCTGGAGCCTTCAGTCGCGAATGGCCTACGGGCTCAGGAACAGAGGAGGGCAGAAGTGATGGGCAAGACCCGGTAACGATCCTCGGCTGGGTGGTGTGGCAGATCGGCTCGCGGGTGGTCAAGCGCAAGCTGGCGCAGCCTCGGGTCAAGGTCGGGGCCGCGGCCGTCGTCGCCCTCGCGCTCGCCGCCGGGCTCGCCGCGGCTCGCGCGGGTGCAAACGACTAACCTTTGCCGGCGCCGCACGTTGTATAGGGAGCCCGGCCCGACCGGGACCCCGATCCGACTGGTTCCATGAACGTAGCGACTCGCCTCCCACGCGACCCGAGGTCGATCTCGAACGCCCGTGATGCCGTGGACGGGCTCGGCTTCGCCCTCGACGAAGAGACGGTCGCGACGGTGCGGCTGCTCGTCTCGGAGCTCGTGACCAACAGCGTCCGTCACGCGCGCCCCGGGGGCCATATCGAGCTGTCGCTGTCGGCCACGCCCGACTCCGTCCGGGTCGAGGTCGTGGATGCCGGCGCGGGCTTCACTCCCCGCCCCCGCGCGGAGGGGCAGGACGAGGCCTCGGGTTGGGGGCTGCACCTGGTCGAGGCCCTCAGCCACCGCTGGGGCACCGAGCGTGAGCGCGGCATGCTGATCTGGTTCGAGATCGACATTCCCTCGGTCGCCGCCGCGGCCTGACCTCGCGGGAGCTCAGACCACGCTCAGCTCGCCGCTGGCGAGCGACGCCACGTCGGCGCGAAAGGCACTGGAGTCGGAGACGCGGTAGTCGGGCCCGAGCACGAGCATACGCTCGCCGACCTCGAGCACGAGCTCGTGGCGCCCGGGGAAGTGGCTCACGAGATCCTTGAGGTCGTCGAGGAAGGCGGCCGGCACGGACGCCGCGAGCTGCAAACGCAGGCGGGTGGGGGGCGACGCCGTCCTCGCGGCCTGGGCGATCGCGCGCTCGACCTCCTCCGAGCTCGGCGCGAACGGCTCGGCCTCCTGCACGACGAGCTTGGTCTCGCCGCCCTCCTTGTGGTCGACGCGGCCGCGCAGCACAACCACCGAGTCGACGTCGAGCTTGTCCGCATTGTCGGCGTAGGCGGAGTTGAAGACGAGGATCTCGACCTGACCCTCGAGGTCGTCGAGGGTGGCGAACATCA
>JACCTJ010000366.1 GCA_013812485.1 Thermoleophilaceae bacterium | reverse complement strand
CCCCGCGCGCGCCCGCATCAGGCGAAGGGGTGCGGTGACGGCTTGACGTTGGCCTTTGTCATTGGCCTCGTATGCGCGGTGATGTCTGCCTTCGGGACCAACCTCAGCTTTCTCTACAAGCACCGCGGCGCCGTCGCCGCGCCGGACGTCGACATGCGCCACCCACTGCGCAGCGCCATCGACCTCTTCCGGTCGAAGTGGTGGACGATCGGCTGGGCGGTAGCGGTGTCCGCGTTCGCGGCCCACGTCGCCGCGCTGACGCTGCTTCCGCTGTCGGTCGCCCAAGCCGTGCTCTCGGGCGGCTTCGTGCTCCTTGCCGTGCTCGCGGAGCGCTTCTTCGGGTTCGACCTCGGCCGGCGCCAGTGGTTCGGAGTCGTTCTCGTCGCGGTCTCGCTGGCCCTTCTCGCCGTGACCGGAAAGGGCAGCGGGAGCAACTCCGACTACTCGCTCGTCGGAATGATCCTGTTCGAGGGCGGTGCGCTCGCTCTCGGGCTCGCGTTCCTCTTCTCGCACCGTATCCCGAGGCTTCGTGCGCAGCGCGGCGTGCTGCTGGGCGCGGCGGCGGGCCTGGGGTTCGGGATCTCCGACGTGGCGATCAAGGCGTTGAGCGGAGACCTCGACAGTGGCCTGCCCGGCCTCCTGAGCGCCTGGTCGGTCCTGATCGTGCTCGTGGGCATCGGCGCCTTCTTCGCGTCCGCGAGAAGCCTTCAGGTCGGCGAGGGCGTGGCGGTCATAGCGGTCACCTCGGTGGCGGCCAACCTGTCGGCGATCCTGGCCGGAGTGCTGGTCTTCGGGGATCCACTCGGGAAGGACGCGTTGGTGGTGATCGCGCGCGTTACCGCGTTCGTGCTGGTGCTGGTGGCTGCGGTGCTGATGCCGGCGCCGGTTCGGGCGGGCGAGGCGATGGAGGAGAAGCCGAGCGCCGACACTCGCCCCCCCTCGCCGAGCCCGGCTTAGTTGATGTAGCCCCTTGGAGGAGAGTCACGCCAGTGACGCGGGCCCGGTGCACGCCTATCCCGCGGCAGGCGTCCGCTCGCGCACAAGCTCGGCCAGGTCATTCGCGTGGCGTTGCCGGATTCCGCTGAACGTCGTCCTGCCCTCCGGGAGGGAGACGACGATCCTGGTGCCGAGCCGCCGACCCTTGACTTCGACCGAAGTGACCTTGTCATGGCGAAGGGACAGCTTTCGGCGAGGCGCGATGAAGACCAGCCGGCGGTCGGTGACGACGATTACCCCGTCGTGGCCGGCGTTGATTCCCGCGGCCATATCCAGCACCTCCTCACTCTCCTCGACGAGGTCGCCCAACTCCCCGAGCACGGTCCGAGTGTCCATGATCGCCCGGGTCCTTGAGCCATCGGCTCCCGTCTGCCCAGACTCGCGCTCGAGCTCTCCGGCCTCAGAACGCCTCGGCCTGGGGGCGAGCGGCCGCCCCCGAGCCTTCCGCAGGGCCCGGTCGTGCTCGCGGTCGGCCCGCCTCAGGGCACTCTCCGCCGCGGCAAGCTGGCTGCTCTCGGCCCGCTGGCGCACGCGCAGGGGGCGGGCGGCGGCCTCGACCGCGTTGCGCTTGCTCTCGGACGGGGACACCGCCTGGAACGCTACCGACTCGTTCCGCTATGCAGGTTGCTTGGCGGTCGCGACGACGTCACGCCGAGCGGGGCACTTCCTCGTCGCCGGCAGCCGGACCCTCGTGCACTCCCTGATGGAGCACGACCTGGTCGACGAGTACCGACTGATGATCTTTCCGGTCGTGCTCGGGAGTGGGAGGCGGCTCTTCCCCGAGACTCGGGAGAAGACCGTGCTCACGCTGGCCGACACGAAGGTGTTCGACTCGGGCGTCGTCGTGCACACCTACCACCCCGCCGTTTGACCGTTGTGCTTCTGGGCTGAGTCCCTCGAAAGGAGGCTGCTGTCGCTTGTCGCGCCGAAAGCGGGAACACTCCTGCCACCGTTGCTTCATCGCCGCGTAGCCCTCCCGGGCCGGCGGACTGACTCTCCCCCCGGAGGAGGTCCCGAGCCGTCTACTACGGCAACCCTGCACGGCGCCGGTCACATCTTCCTTTCCTTGGCCGCCGCCGAGCCGGCCGGAGTCATGGCGGACATCGACCCCGGCGATCCGCGACCGCCATCGCGCGGGCGTCAGGGCCTGGAGCTCAACCCGGACCCCAGCTACGCGGAGATTCGCCGGGCCCCGACGACCGCCCACCGGCATCGCCCGGACACTGGCGGGTGGAAGACGACCACCGGCTCGTGCTCGAGACCGACGGCGGCGGCGCGGCGATGCGCATTGCCGCCGCCGAGGAGGGGCGATCGTGGTCCGCAAACCGAGCCGCGAGTAAGGGTCGGCGTCGGCGGAGGTTCGCGAGCCCGCGGGGATCAGCGGAGCCGCGCTCGCAAGTCGGTGCGAACATCCGCTAGCCGGCCTGCTCCAGAAGCCCTAGGAGACTCCCCGCGGCCCCCCGAGGAGCGACCTCACCCGGCCAGGCAGCCACCGCTGAGCGCTCACCCAGCCCCCGAGCCCGAGGAGCGTCGGGACGACCAGGCCGTGCCCGGCGAGGCCCACCACCCCGTCGAGGGCAAGTAGGTAGGAAGAGCTGAGCTGAGGGTCCTCGCGCATCGACCATAGGACCTTGGAGTGGACCCAAGCCGCGTCGCGCGCCCGGGCGACGCTGAAGGCGGCGACGACGTCGTCGAGGCGACCGAAGGCGCGGTCGATCACGCCGAGTAGCCCGGTCGCGAGCCAGGGCTTCACCCGCTCCTGAACATCGGCGAGGATGGCGTTCAAGCGCAGGTAGTCCTGGTGGTGCGGGGTATCGTCCTCGGGGGTGAGGCCGAACGCGCGGCAGGTCTCTCGGACGCCGATCGGCAGGTCGTAGTTGATATGCGCGTTCATCCCCGCGAGCGCGAACTGGATCGGGGCCACGCGCCTGTCGAATCGAGCAGCGAACAGGGGCGCCCATGCTTGTGAGGCGCCGTTCGCCGCCACTTGCTCGAAGTCCTCGACAGCGCGGAAGTAGGCATTGCTGAAGAGGACGGCGAGGTGCTCGAGGAAGCGGGGGTCCTCTAGCTGACCGCCTCCCACCCACCGGACGGCCTCTCGCGTCACCTCGAGATAGAGCAGGTTGAAGTAGCGCAGACCGTCGTCCAAGGCTAGCTCGGCATCGATCGCCACCATGCGGTTGACGGCCTCCTCGAGCGTCGCAACCGGGTTTGCAGGCGGCGTCTCTAGGGGGGCGGGGTCAGGTTGCATGCGCCGCTCGACTATAGGCGGCCGACATCGGCCTTGTGGTCGACGCGAGAACGCGCGGCTGCCCAGCTCGGCCTCCCCCGGCAACCCTGGCACGTCGCTGTCGAGAAGCGCGGCGGATCCGCATCGGGGTGCTCTCGAGCAGCGCGGCGGGCAGTGGCGTGACGCAGCCGGGTATCACGTCGTCGCGTCACCTCCATCCGTCCCTCCTCGCCATCCTCTTCGAGTAGGACTTTCCCAAAGGTCGGACGGAACAGCGGGGATTCGGTCACCTCATGAAAAGCTCGAGGTAGTCTGGCCATGGCCGGGGGGCTCCGGCGGCGGCGGCGATCGGCCGGGCGATGAGCCGCGAGGGCCGCTGCGCCGTCCGGCCCCGCCTGTGTCATGACTTCCGCGCCGCGGGGGGTCGCGAGCGAACTCTACGGCGGCGGGATCACCGTGTGCGAGCCGTCGTCGAGGACGATCACGCCGCCGTGACGAAGCCAACCGGGGGCACCGTGCGGGCCGCTCAGGACCGCTGCCTTCGCCAACGCCTCTCCCTCCAGTGCGGTCGGAGCCAGCGCGGTGACCTGGACGACGCCCGTGTATGCCGGTTGTCCGGTCGCCGGGTCGAGCAGGTGGTGCCCGGGCTGCATGCCCTGGCCGAACCAGCTGCGCTTGCTGATATCGCTCGTGGCGAGCGCTCCTTCGCTCACCGCTAGCTCGTGAAGGACCTCACCGCCGAACGGACTCGCCACCGGGAGCACCCGGCCCACGCCCCCCGTTCCCCCCACGCGCATATCGCCCTCGCAGTCGACCACGAAGCCGTTGTGTCCACCCAGCATCTCCCCCACCACATCCGCGGACAGACCCCTCACGATGCCACCGCCGTCCAGCTTGACTCCCGGCGGGCGAGTCACCGCGGACCCGGAGACGTCGACCTCGATCTCGCGCCAGCGCGCGAGCGGATGCGGCCCGCCAGGCTGGCGGGCAGGTGCCCGCATGAGGGCCAGGTGGAGCGCTACCTCCGCGCGAAGATCGTCCGCCCGGTATCCGGCGTCCTCGATCTCATCGAGCAGCGTCGCATCCACAAGGCCGCCGGTCGCGCTCGCCGCGTCCACGGCCGCCTGCGCGAAACGGGCCATCATCGGGCTGACCGGAACGCGCTCCCGCGGGTCCCGGTTAAGGCTCGCCAGCTCGCTGGCGGGCTTGAAGCGCGAGAAGGTCTCGTGCCGTTCGAGCAGAGAATCCGTGGCCGCCTGGACCGCCTCCTCCGGCGTCCCGGCCGGGCCCGTGCCGTCGACGACTACGGTGCAGGCCCCGCCGAAGCAGGTGAAGGTTCTGGCGGCCTCGGTCATGGTCCCTCGTCGACGGAATGGTCGGGTTCATCACGCTACCTGCGACGGCCGGCGACGAGAGGCCGCCGAGGCCTGCGTTCCCCGCGAGGTCGCAAACGAGACCCCGCAGAGCACAGAGGCGCCTCACCTCCAGGCCCGCACCGCGCAGGGCCTTGTCCGCCCGGCGAGGTCGCCGAGCGCTGCCACGCCGCCAGAAGGGACGGGTCGCCCCGCCCGCGGCCTCGCTTGTGACACTGCGTCCGGTGCGGGTGGCCGTCGTCGGAGTCCGCTCAAGCGGTCGTGGCCGAGCGCGGCGGGTGTGCGATCGGTTTGCGATCGTGAGAAGTCCCCGCACCAGGCCCGTGCCGACCGAGCGGCCGAGATCCGGCAGCTTGCGAGGCCCGAGCACGACGAGCGCGGTCACGCCCGACGATCAGCTCCATTGGTCCGATGTCTCGGCATCTACACCTCCTCCGTCTGGTGGATCGTCGCCTGGGGAGCAAGCGCGGCAGCCACCTGCCTCCCCCCGAGCACGACCGAGTACGCGACCTCGAGCGCCACACCAGCGGTGCTCTCGCAACATTGTCCGGCGACCAGGCCGAGGAACTCTTCGCGCAGCTCGCCCGCGTCCGCCCCCGCGCGCAGGGCGCCCGCCAG
>JACCTJ010000351.1 GCA_013812485.1 Thermoleophilaceae bacterium | reverse complement strand
CCGCCGAGCTCCGGGCTCACGCCGGCGCGCGCGGATTGATGATCGCCGTCAGCGCGCGCTCGAGTTGCGCCCGCCGCGGCTCGTGCTGCAGCGGCAGCATCAGCGCCTGGCCGAGCGACTCCAGCGGCTCGTCGACGTCGAAGCCGACATCGCGCGTCGCGAGCTCGAACAGCACGCCGCTGGGCTCGCGGAAGTAGACCGAGCGGAAGTAGAAGCGGTCGATAACCGGCGTCGCCTGCGCGCCGGCGGCGAGCGCGCGCTCGCGCCAGCTCTCGAGCTCGTCCATGGGTGAGGCCCAGGCCACGTGGTGCACGGTTCCGGCCCCCGGCGTCCCCCGCTCGGGCGGAGGCGTGTCGTAGACGTAGAAGGAGCCGCGCTCGGATCCGCGGCGCTCCCATGCCGCCTCACCGTCGGGGTGGAAGCCGAGCGCGTCTTCGAGCAGCGGAGCGCTGGCGCCCGGGTTGCTCGCGTAGGCGCGCACGCCCGCGAAGCCCTGGAGCGCGAGCTCGGCGGGGATGTCGGGGGCCTCGGCCACGAGCGGCTGATCGGGATGCTCGGAGACGAGCAGCTCGAGATCGAGGCCCTCGGGGTCGGCGAAGCACAGACCGTGCTTGTCGCGCTCGGTCGCGACGCCCTCTGCAGCCAGGCGTTCGGCCCAGAAGGCGAGCGCCTCCTCGGAGCCCACGCGCCAGGCGATCCGGTGGACCATGCCCGCCCCGGGCCGTCCGCACCGCGCGCCGGGGTACTCGAAGAACGTCAGGTCCGAGCCGGCCGAGCCCCGCTCGTCGGCGTAGAACAGGTGGTAGACGCCCGGATCGTCCTGGTTGACGGTCTTCTTGACCATCCTCAGGCCGAGGACGCGGACGTAGAAGTCGACGTTGGTCGGCGCATCGCCGGTAACGGCGGTGATGTGGTGGATGCCCTCAAGTCGCATGGTCCTCCATTGTGACGGTGGTGGCCGGCGGCGCGGCGATGGCCGGTCCGCGCGCCCGCGCCGCGTCACGGGGCTGGCCCACGAGCTGGCCGCCCGGGCACTCGGCTGCGCTGACGCGGCGCCCGTGGCGCGGGTCGCGGATGCCGACCGCGCCGAGGATCCCGCCCAGCGCCACGAGCACGGCTCCGGTGCCCATGGCGAGCCGGAAGCCGCTGACCGAGGCGTCCTCGACCGCGCGAGCGATGGGCGCCCGCTCGGCGGCCGGCACGCCCTCCAGGTCCACGGGCGCGAGCGGCTGGCGCTGCGCCTCCGCGAGGGACATCCGCGCGGGAGCGCTCAGCGGGCGTTCGCCCAGACTGCCTTCGATCGAGGCCGAGAACCGGCCGGCCACGAGCACGCCGATCCCGGCCACGGCGATCAGGCCGGCGACGCGGGCGATGGCGTTGTTGACCCCGGAGGCGATCCCGGCGTTGCGCTCGTCGGCGCCGGCGAGCACGGTCGAGGTCAGCGGGGCGACGGTCATCGACAGCCCGAGCGCGAACAGCAGCAGCGCGGGGAGGAGGTCGGTGGCGTAGTCGACGTCGCTGCCGAGCCGGATCAGGAGCCCGAAGCCGGCCGCCGCGACGAGCGGGCCGGCGCCCAGCAGGACCCGCGGGCCCACACGGTCGGAGAACGCGCCGAAGCGGCTCGAGAGCAGGAACATGACGATCGTCACCGGCACGCTGGCCATGCCCGCCTCGAGCGCGGAGTAGCCCGCCACCTGCTGGAGGTAGAGGACGAGAAAGAAGAACAGCATCGACAGCCCGGCGTACATCGAGAACGTCTCGAGGTTGCCGACGGCGAAGTTGCGTCGCCGGAAGAGCTCGAGCGGGAGCATCGGCTCGCGCGCGCGGCGCTCGTAGAGCAGGAAGGCGGCGAGCAGGGCGATCCCGACCAGGCCCGGCACGATCACCGCCGGGCTCTCCCAGCCGAGCACGGGCTGCTCGATCAACGCGAAGGTCGGCCCCGCCAGCCCGAAGGCGGCGAGCAGAGCGCCGCGCCAGTCGAGATGGGCCCGCTCGGCCGCGCCGCGGCCGGCGGGCACGAAGCGAGCGATGAGCACGAGGGTCACGAGCACGAGCGGCACGTTGATGGCGAAAATCCACCGCCACGAGGCCGAGTCGACGATCTGGCCGCCGATCAGCGGACCGAGCACCGTGCCGATCCCGCTCCAGGCGAGCCAGGTCCCGACGGCCCGCCCCCGCTCGTCCGGCGAGAAGGTCGCGACGATGACCGCGAGCGCGGCGGGGGTGAGCAGGGCGCCCGCGACGCCCTGAAGCGCCCGCGCCACCACGAGCAGCTCGATCGAGGGGGCGAGCGCGCACAGCACGGAGGTGACGCCGAAGGCGCTCACGCCGAGCGAGAAGACGCGGCGCTCTCCGAGCAGGTCGCCGAGCGAGCCGCCGATCAGGAGCAGCGCGCCGAGCGCCAGCGTGTAGGCGTTGGCCGTCCACTGCTGCCCGGCGAGGCCGCCGCCGAGCTCGCGCTCGATGCTCGGCAGGGCGACGTTGACGACGGTGGCGTCGACGGTGACCACCGTCGAGCCGAGGATGGTGGCGACGAGGGCGAGCCGCTTCTCACGGTCGCTGATCGCGGCGGGGGAGGAGGAGCTCGTCACCCTCTGATGCCGTGCCCGGGCGAGGTGGGTGCGGAAACGCCAGGAGGTACGCCAGGCGCGCCCGCTTGGCGGACGCGGCGGCGGTCGGCCGCTAGCGGTGGTAGGCGACGCCGGCCCAGGAAGGCTCGGGCGTGAGCTCGATCGGCTCCGAGTCGCGCTCGGGCTGCGCGTAGCCGAAGGTGTGGGTGCACTCGTCGAAGTAGGGCTCGAGCTCGCCCTCCTTGACACGCTGGTCGAGCCACGCCCCGCGGAACACGAGCCGGCGCAGCCAATGGACGAGCGAGCGGTCGGCGGGGCCGGCGAGCTCGTCCCAGGCCTCGTTGACGTGCTCGCCGAGGTCCGAGGCGGGCTCGGAGATCTCTCCGTTGACGCTCAGGTTGACGAGGTCGTCGCGCTCCTCGGCGCCGAGCGGCCCGTCGACGAAGCCGAGCCGCAGCGCCGCCTGCTCCACGCGCTCGACGAAGTCGCCCTCGTTGAAGGTGAAGCGCAGCTCGCCGTACTCGAGCACGTAGTCGGTGCCCGATTCGTAGTTTCCTCTTCGTGTCGTGTCCATGAGATCTGTTGGGAGATTGTCGGCCGGCGGCGTCGGCATGTTAGGCGCGAGTCCTCCCCGGCCGCTGTCCTGCAAGTGGACGTTCACGCTCTCTCGCTCCCGGAGGGGAGAGATCCGCGGTCGGGTGGGCTTCAGTCGGCATGGACGCAACACGCTCCACACCTTCGGTGGTCGTGGTCGAGGACGACC
>JACCTJ010000277.1 GCA_013812485.1 Thermoleophilaceae bacterium | reverse complement strand
TCTCGCGCGAGATCTCGCAGCACCTCGACGAGGCGCAAGGACCCGCCGACGACCGCTTCGACGTCGCCGCCGCCGTGACGAGCCGCATGGTCGCCTACATCGGCCGGAACCCGCTCTCGTCCGGCGGGAGCCGCCGGTAGCCCGGCGGCGGGGCGCACGGCCCTAGTCCTCGGCGACCAGCTCTCGTATGCGACCCCGCGCTCGAGGGCGCGGACCGCGTGCTCTTGGTCGGGTCGCGCGCGAAGCTCCGCAGCGGCCGCTTCCATCGGCAGAAGCTGCACCTCGTCCTCTCGGCGATGCCCACTCCCAGCTCTCCTCGTCGCTCAACCTGGGGCTGATCTCCCCGCTCGACTGCGTGCGAGCGGCCGAGCGGGCCTACCGCTCGGGCGACGCGCCGATCGCCTCGGTCGAGGGCTTCGTGCGCCAGGTCATCGGCTGGCGCGAGTACGTGTGGGGGTTCTACTGGCTGCGCGCCCGCGAGTGGGCGGGCATGAACGCCCTCGAGGCCGACGCCGACCTGCCCGAGCTCTTCTGGGGCGCCGAGACCGAGATGCGTTGCCTCTCCGACGCGATCGGCGGTCTCGAGGAGACGGCCTACGCCCACCACATCGCCTCATGCTCTTCGGGAACCTGATCCTCCTGCTCGGCGTGCGTCCCGATCAGGCCTTCGATTGGTTCCACCAGGCCTACGTCGACGGCTACGAGTGGGTGATGGCCCCGAACACCCTCGGCATGGCCACCTACGCGGACGGCGGCCGCATGATGACCAAGCCCTACGCCGCGAGCGGCCGCTACGTCGACCGCATGTCGGACCACTGCAAGGGCTGCCGCTACGACCCGACCCAGCGGACCGGCGAGGACGCCTGCCCCTTCACCACCCTGTACTGGGACTTCGTCGCCCGCCACCGCGAGCGTCTCGCGGGCAACCGTCGTATGAACATGCCGCTGCGCAACCTCACCCGCATCGAGGCCACGGAGCTCGAGCAGATCCGCTCGCGCGGGCGGGAGCTGCGTGAGCACTTCGACGCCTGAGTGATCCCGCTCGGCCGCTTGCCCGGACCCAAGGGTATGGAGCTCGACGGAGCACGCTTTCTTGTCGCCGGCGCCACCGGTGAGTTCGGCGCCGCGCTCGCGCGCGAGCTCTCGGAGCAGGGCTGCGAGCTCGCCGTGCTCGGTCGCGACCGAGAGCGCCTTGAGGGCCTGGCCGGAGAGCTCTCCGCCACATCCGGGCGCTTCGACGCGCGCGACCGTGCCGGCATCGAGGGCGCCGTCGACGCGCTGGCCGCGGGGCTCGGGGGTCTCGACGGTGTGGTGGTGGCCGTCGGCGCCGCAGCTTTCGGGGCCGGCGGCGATCTCTCCCTCGAGACGGTGGAGGATGTCTTCGCCATCAACACCCTGGCCCCGATCGCCCTCGTCAGCGCCGCTCTACCGCATCTGCCCGACGACGGCGCCATCGTCGGCGTGACCGCGATCGTCGCCGACCACCCGACGGCCGGGCTCGCCGCGTACTCCGCCAGCAAGGCGGCGTTCTCCGCCTACCTCGCCGTGCTCCGGCGCGAGCGCCGCCGCGCCGGAGGGACCGTCCTCGACGTGCGCCCTCCGCACATGGACACGGCCTTCGCCGAGCACGCCCTCACCGGCGAGCCACCGCCGCTGCCCGAGCCCGTGGACCATCTCGAGGTCGTGGCCCGGACGATCGCGGCGTTGCGCGAGGGCCGGCGCGAGCTCGCCTGGGACCTCGAGTCCCGGGCGCTCGTCACGCGCTGAAGCACGGTCCGGATCGGGTAGCCGGACACGTTCCGCCACACTGGCGAGTACCATGGGCAAGTACGAGTACCTCGCCCTGCTCGGCGCGTGCGTCCTGATCACGCTCCCGCTCGAGTTCGTCTTTCGCGCCCGGGTGTGGCGCCGGCCTCGCCGCGCCCTGCGCGCCCTCGTCCCCGTGGTCGTCGTCTTTGGAATCTGGGACGTGATCGCGATCGCGCTCGGGCACTGGGAGTTCAACCCGCGCTTCGTGACCGGCGTGACCCTGCCGCCGGGATTGCCGATCGAGGAGCTCGCGTTCTTCCTGGTCATCCCGCTGTGCGGTCTGCTCACCTACGAGGCCATCAAGACGCTGATGCGCTGGTTCAGGGGCACCTGATGCCGGCCTATCCCGTCTTCTCGGTGCTCGCCGCGGTGGCGGTGATCGCCCTCGAGCTCCTGTGGCTGCGCACCGGCATCTTCCGCCGCTCCGCGTACTGGATCGCCATGGTCGTGGTCTTCGCCTTCATGATCCCCGTCGACGGCTGGATGAGCAAGGTGCCCGACCCGATCGTCATCTACGACCCCTCGGTGCTCAGCGGCCTGCGCTTCCCGATCGACATCCCGACCGAGGAGTTCGTCTACGCCTTCGCCATGGTCACTCTGGCGCTGGTCCTCTGGGAGCGCGCCGGGCCCCGCGCCGAGTCATCTCGTCCCCGTGTGCGGGCGTAGACCGGAGGAGACGAAATCGACTGAGAGGAGACACCGTGGGAGCGGTGAGCAAGTACATCCGCATCGAGGCGCCGAAGCAACAGGTTTGGGACCTGTGGCGCGATCCGACCGGCTTTCCCGAGTTCATGGACAGTGTGGAGTCGGTCGAGGCCAACGGCCAGCACTGGCACTGGAAGGTCAGCGGACCGGCCGGGAAGTCCGTCGAGTGGGACTCCGAGATCGTCGAGGAGATCCCCGGTGAGAAGCTCGCCTGGAAGTCGGTCAGCGGCATGCCCAACTCCGGCGTGGTCCGCCTGGACGAGCGCGGCGAGGCCACCGACCTCGAGTACGCGATCGAGTTCGAGCCCCCGGGGGGCAAGGTCGGCGATGTCGTGGCCAAGCTGTTCGACGACCCGGAGGACAAGGTGCAGCGTGCGCTCGAGTCCTTCAAGGTGCTGGTCGAGCGCGATGCCCGGCCGCGCGGCGACAGCCGCACCGAGGTCGATGCGACCGAGGCCTCTCCGACCGGCTCGCCGAGCGGAGGAGTCGCGGCCTGAGGGTCGCCCGTGACGGCTTCGCGCCGGCGTGTTGACCTACGAAGCCAGCTCCCGGGCGCCGGTCGAAGAGGCTTGGAGCCTGATCGCGCGCCCCGGACGCTGGCACGAGTGGGCACCGCACGTGCGCGGCGCCTGGTCGCTCGGCTCGCCGGAGGTGCGTCGCGGCGCGCGCGGCGCGGCCCGGTTGCTGGGCGCCATACCGGTGCCGGCCCGGGTGGTGGCAAAGCGACCCGGCCGCTCGTGGACCTGGCGGGTCGGCCCGGTCGACATCGTCCACCGGGTCGCGCCGGCGCCCGGGCGCATCCCGGGCTCGATCGTGGCTGTGGACCTGATCGCCCCGCGCGCTTTGGAGGCGCTGCTCGCGCTGAGCTACGGGCCGGTGGTGGCTCTGCTCGTGCACAACCTGGCCCGGGTGGCCGGGCGCTCGGCGAGCTGAGCAGTTCCATGTCTGTGACGAGGTTGAGGACGGCCGGGCACCGGTGGGCGGCGCCGAGCGGGCGGGCTTCTGAGGTCGGCGCGCCTCAGGCCGCCGCGTGCGCGTTCTCCTCGGCGATCGCGCGGCGTAGCGTCTCCGTGAGCGGAGCCGGCTGGACGTCGAAGAGCGCGGCGCCCGAGGGATCCTCGACCACGGTCGGCGTGCGCAGTCCCTCCACGAGGGGGCGGGCGACGCCCACGTCGACGGGGGTCACAAGCCCGATCCACAGAGAGGAGAGCCCCGGACTCAGGAGCGGCACGCGCAGCTTGGGCCGAGGACGGACGCCGAGGGCGTTGGCCATCAGGTCGAGCATCTCGCCGTAGGAGACGATGTCGGGCCCGCCGACCTCGACCTCGCGATCCTCCGAGGCCTCGACGCGCGGCGCCTGCTCGAGGTAGGCGACCACGTCGTCGATCCCGATCGGCTGCGTCGGGGTCTCGAGCCAGCTCGGGGCGACCATGGCCGGCAGACGCTTCACGAGGTAGCGGAGCATCCTGTAGGACTCGCTCGCAGCTCCGACGACCATCGCGGCGCGGAAGTACGTCAGGGGCGGTCCCTCGGAGCGGAGGATCTCGGCGGTCTCGTGGCGACTGCGCAGGTGGCGGGAGTCCGCGGCGTCGCCACCCAGGCCGCCGAGGTAGGCGACCCGGCCGATGCCCTCGGCGGCGGCCATGCGCGCGAAGTTGCGCGCGGCGGAGCGCTCGCGCTCG
>JACCTJ010000317.1 GCA_013812485.1 Thermoleophilaceae bacterium | reverse complement strand
GCTCCGGACAGCGCACCCGTCGCGCTCGCTCCCGGCCAGACCCTGGTCGCCGCCCTCGGCGACTCGATCGTGGCGGGCTCGCCGCTGTGGGACCCGGACCCGGAGATCCGCGACAGCCTCGGTGGCTCGCTCGACCCGGAGAGCCAGTTCGAGGTCTGGGCCGAGGCCCGCTCTGAGGGCGCGGTGCGGTTTCGAAACTGCGGCGTGTTCGGGGAACGCACCGACGAGATCGCCGCGCGCCTCGACACCTGCGCGCGCGGCGCGAAGGTGTTGCTGCTGCAGGGCGGGATCAACGACATCGCCCAGCTTCGGCGCGTGCGCACGGCGGCCCGCAACCTCCGGGAGACCGTCCGCGCGGGCCGCGAGCGCGGGCTGCGCGTGATGGTGGCCGACGTCCTGCCGTGGAACAACGGCTACCCGATGACCGCCGGTCGCATCCGGCGCCTCAACGCGGAGATCTCGGCGCTAGCGCGCGAGGAGGGCGCGGAGCTGCTCCCCTTCTACGCGACGCTCGAGGATCCGTCGCGGCCGGGGCGGATGAAGCGGGAGTGGACCGTGGACGGCGACCATCCCTCGGTCGAGGGCTATCGCCGCCTCGGCGAGCTCGTGGCCGAGCAGCTCACCCGCTGACTCGGCGCGGCGGCCCGACGCCCATGCGCTCGCGCACGTCGGCCAGGGTCTCGCGGGCGATCGCTCGGGCCCGCTCCGCCCCCTCGCCGAGCACCGCCTCGAGCGCGCCCTCGTCCTCGCGCAGCTCCGCGTAGCGCGCGCGCACCGGCGCCAGGAACTCGACGATCGCGTCGGCGACGGCCTGCTTGAACGCGCCGTAGCCGGCACCGTCGAACTCCTGCTCGATCCTCGCCGAGTCGGTGCCCCTGATCACCGCCATGACCTCGATCAGGTTCGAGACCCCCGGCTTCTCGGGCGAGCGGATCACCTCGCGGCCCGAGTCGGTGACCGCGCTCTTCAGCTTCTTGACCACCGCCCGCGGCTCGTCGAGCACGTAGAGGGTGCCCTGCTCGCTCGAGCCCGTCGTCGACATCTTACGCTCGGGCTCCTGGAGGTCCATGATCCGCGCCCCGATCTCGGGGATCCGGTGCTCCGGCACGACGAGCGTCTCCCCGAAGCGCTCGTTGAAGCGCATCGCGATGTCGCGCATGAGCTCGATGTGCTGGCGCTGGTCGGCCCCGACCGGGACCTCCTCGGCGCGATAGGCGAGCACGTCGGCGGCCTGGAGCACCGGGTAGAGGAAGAGGCCGGCCGAGACCAGCTCGCGCTGGCGCGCGGACTTGTCCTTGAACTGGTGCATCCGGTTGAGATCGCCGTGCGCGGTGACCGCGCTCAGGAGCCACGTGAGCTCGGTGTGCTCGGCCACGTCGCCCTGGCGGAAGAGGATGCAGCGCGCCGGATCGAGGCCGGAGGCCAAGAGCATCGCCGTCGTGTCGAGCACCGAGGCCCGCAGCCCCGCGTGGTCGTAGGGCACGGTCGTCGCGTGGAGGTCGACGATGCAGTAGATCGCTTCGCCGCGGTCCTGCCCGTCGACGTACTGGCGGATCGCGCCGATGTAGTTGCCGAGGTGCTTGCGGCCCGTCGGCTGGATGCCGGAGAAGATGCGCAACGGGTCAGGGACCGTAGGGAGCGGTCAACCCGGGGAACATCGGGAAGTGCCGGACGTTGCGGGTCCAGAGCTCGGCGTCGAGCCGCTGGGCGCTCGCGGCGATCACGTAGTCGACGACCTCGATGCCCGGATGGCTGCGGACAAAGCGCGCGGCGAGCGCCCCGGCCCGCTCGGCGAGCTCGTCGTCGACGTCGATCCACTCGACCCGGTCGAGCAGGCGACGCGTGGCTTCCGCCTCATGCGGGCGTACGCCCGCGAGGATCTCCACCTTGGTGAGGACCGACGCGACGACCCGCGCCCCCGAGCGCGTTGCCCTCTTGACCAGCTGGCGCGCGCGGTCATCACCCCGCAGGTGGTCGATCAGAACTGACGTGTCGGCGACGGCAGTCACAGCCCGAGCCGCCGCCCGAGCCCGGGGCGCAGCTCCTCGACGTAGGCGGCGCCGTCGAAATCGCGGTCATGCCAAGCGCCAAAGCTGTCGTCGAGCGCCTCCTCGTCGAGGCCATCGTCGGGTCCGTACATGAGGCTGACCGCCCTTCGGACAAGCTCGGCCAGCGTCGCTCCGGTCCGCTGGGACTGCACCTTGAGGCTCGCGTACTGGGCGTCGGTGAGGGTGATCTGGGTGCGGTGGCCCACAGTGATGTAAGGTTACATCACCCCAAGCGCCACTAGGCAAGCAAGTAGGTGAGTAACACCGGGAGATACACCGATCGACTGTTCTGCTCAGTCCTCCCAGTCCGGCGCGAAGTCCGGATCGACCACCCGCCCGCCGCGCTCGAGTCCGTCGACCCGCCGCAGCTCCTCGTCACTGAGCTCGAGGTCGAGGGCGGCGAGGTTCGACTCGATGCGGTCGGGCGAGGTCGCCTTCGGGATGGCGCATACGTGATCCTGCGCGATCAGCCAGCGCAGCGCAACCTGCGCCGCGCTCGCCCCGTGCGCCTCGGCGATCTCCTCGAGCGTCGGATCGGACATCACCCCGCCCTGGGCGAGCGGTGCGTACGCGGTGAGCAGGAAGTCGTGCTCGACGGCGAGCCCGCGGAGGCGCTCCTGCCCGAGGAAGGGGTGGTACTCGACCTGGTCGCAGAAGATCGTCGCCTCCTCGAGCGCCGCCTCGACCTGCGAGGGCGGGAAGTTCGAGACCCCGATCTGGCGAACCCTTCCCTCCTCCTGGACCTCCCTCATGGCCGCCAGGGTCTCGTCGGTCGGAGTGTCGCGGCTCGGCCAGTGGATCAGGAGCAGGTCGACGTAGTCGGTCCGCAGCTTCTTCAGGCTGTCCGCGACCGCCGGCTCGACGCGGTCGCGAGATAGGCTCGCGGAGTCGAGCTTCGTGGTCAGAAAGATCTCGGCGCGATCGACACCCGAGCGCCCCATCCCCGCCCCGACCCGCTCCTCGTTGTCGTAGGCCTGAGCGGTGTCGAGGTGGCGGTAGCCGACCGACAGCGCATGCTCGACGCCGCGCTGGCAGTCGTCTCCAGAGAGCTGGAAGGTGCCGAAGCCGAGCGAGGGAACCTCGACGCCCTGGATGTTGGTGGTGTGCATGAAGCGGGGCCTACCCGCCGGCCTCGGCGGGCGAAACCGCCGCCGCCTCAGACCGCGCCGGTCGTGACCTGCCGCGCCTCGTCGGGATCGCCCGGCGGCTCGTTGCCCGCCGGCGGCTGGCGCACCACCGGCCGCCGCGCCGCGCCGACCTCGTCGAGCCGGCGCACCGGCGTCGTGTACGGGGCGCCTCGGGCGATCTCGGGGTCCTCGGCGGCCTCCTCGAGCACCGCTCGCAGCGCGTCGACGAAGCCGTCGAGGCGCTCCTTGGGCTCGGTCTCGGTCGGCTCGATCAGCATGGCCTCCTCGACGAGCAGCGGGAAGTAGACCGTCGGCGGATGGACGCGATGGTCGAGCAGCCGCTTGGCGATGTCGAGCGTCTTTACGCTTAGGTTGCGCTTGGCGCCGTTGCCCGAGACCACGAACTCGTGCATGCACGGGCGGTCGAAGGCAATCGGCAGGTGCTCGGCGAGACCCGCCTCCGCAAGCCGCGCGCGCAGGTAGTTGGCGTTGAGCACCGCCATCTCGGAGGCCTCGCGCAGGCCGTCGCCGCCGAGCGAGCAGATGTAGGCGTACGAGCGCACGAAGACTCCGAAGTTGCCCTGGAAGCCGCGCAGCCGGCCGATCGACTTCGGCCGCACGAAGTCGAGGTCGTAGACCGGCGCCGCGCCGTTGCCCGAGTCGACCTCGACGATCTGCGGGCGCGGCAGGTACGGCTCGATTCGTTCGGAGACCGCGATCGGGCCGGAGCCCGGCCCGCCGCCGCCGTGGGGCTGGGAGAAGGTCTTGTGCAGGTTGTAGTGGACGATGTCGAAGCCCATGTCGCCGGGACGGGAGATGCCCATGACGGCGTTCAGGTTCGCCCCGTCGTAGTAGAGCGTGGCCCCGACATCGTGGACGATTCTGGCGATCTCGGTGATGTTGCGGTCGAACAGCCCGAGCGTGTTCGGGTTGGTGAGCATGAGGCAGGCGGTCTCGTCGTCCGCCTTGGCGCGCAGGTCGTCGAGGTCGACGCCCCCGTCGTCGGCCGTGCCGACCTTCACGACCTCGTAGCCGGCCATCCGCACCGTGGCCGGATTGGTCCCGTGCGCGGTGTCGGGGGTGAGGACCTTGGTGCGCGCCTCACCGCGGTCGTCGTGGTAGGCGCGGGTGAGCAGCAGGCCCGCCAGCTCGCCGTGCGAGCCCGCGCTCGGCTGGAGCGAGACGTGGGGCAGGCCGGCGATCTCGGAAAGCGCCCGCTGGAGACGGAACATGAGCTCCAGCGCACCCTGGGCGTACTTGGCCTCCTGCGCGGGATGCAGCCGCGCGTGGCCGGGCAGCGCCGCGACGCGCTCGTTCACCTTCGGGTTGTGCTTCATCGTGCACGAGCCGAGCGGGTAGAAACCTGTGTCGAGGTCGAAGTTCTTCTTCGACAGATTGTTGAAGTGGCGGACGATCTCGGGCTCGGAGACCTCGGGCAGGGCGGGCGGCTCGGCGCGGCGCTCGCTCTCGGGGATGAGCTCGGAGAGCCGGGTGTCGGGGACCTCGAGCGGCGGCGCAACGAAGGCGCGCCGGCCCGACCGTGAGCGCTCGTAGATCGTCACGGTCTCCTCGCCGCCGGGTGCGAAGCCGACGGGCGCGCTCATGCCGCCTCCTCCGGCGTTGGTTGCTCGGAAAGCGCCCAGTACTCGGCGAAGCGGCCCGAGCGGACCCGCAGCAGATCGTGACCATGCATGGTCACTCGAGTGCCGTCTTGAAAAGTCCCCTCGCCCTTCCAGCGAGCGGCCACCGTGTCGTCCTCGGCGATCGGGCCCACCTCGGCGGTGAAGGCTAGATCCGTGAAGTAACCACGGGTCTCGCCGATCAGCTCCGCCAGCGCCTGCGGGCCACGGACCTTCTGCGGCTCGCCGGGCCAGTGCCCGACGAAATCCGCCGCGATGACCTCGTCGGCCACCGACAGGTCTCCGTTCCAGAGCTCCGACAGCCGGCGACCGTAGAGCCTCTTTCTCTCCTCCGGGCTCACGCGGCCACGCCCTCGCGAGCGCTCGCTGCGTGACGCGCCAGGCGGTCGATGTCGGCACGCGTGCGCCGTTCGGTCACGGCCACGAGCAGCCCGTCTGGGTACTCCGGGTAGTCCTGCCCGAGGCGATAGCCGGGATTGAGCCCGTCCGCCCGCGCGCTCT
>JACCTJ010000273.1 GCA_013812485.1 Thermoleophilaceae bacterium | reverse complement strand
CACGAGTCGGGTGTCGCGAGAAGGTACGTCGCGATCAGCAAGCTCCTCCAGACCCTCAGCGCTCACCGGCGGGCCGCCGCACTCGCTGTCGTGGTCTTCGCCGCAGCGGTGGTCGTGGGCGGGCTGCTGTACCTCGAATCCAAGCAGTCGGAGCTCACCGTGGGCCCGGGCGCCGGAGCCCCGCCCGAGCCCGAGCCGCCCGAGTCGAAGCCGAGCACCTTCGTGTGGCCGACCTTCGGCTACGACCGCGCGCGTACCAGTCACGTGCCGAGTGAGCTCAAGCCGCCGTTCAAGCGGATCTGGAGGACGAAGCCGACCGGTGAACTGCTCGAGTTCCCGCCCTCGCTGGCGCGGGGACGGCTGTTCGTGGCCGAGAACAACGGCCGCGTGATCGCCCTGTCGGCGCGCACCGGCCGTAGGCTCTGGAAGCGGGACCTCGGGGCGCTGGCCGCGTCGACGCCGACCTACGACAAGGGACGCCTGTACGTGACGATCCTCTGCCTGAAAGCGTGCACGACCGCGATCGGAAGCACCGAGAGCGACGGCAAGGGCCGTGTCGCCGCGCTGGACGCGCGCACGGGCAAGATCCTATGGAAGCGCGATCTCCCGAGCCGCGCCGAGTCGACCCCGGTCGTCGTCCGGGGACGCCTCTACTTCGGCAGCGAGGACGGGACGGTCTACGCGCTCAGGACGCGCAACGGGAGGACCGACTGGACCTACCAGGCGGCCGACGACGTCAAGGCCTCCCTCGCCTACAAGGACGGCCGTCTCTACTTCGGCGACTACTCCGGCTCGGTCAACGCGCTGCGCGCTCGCGACGGAAAGCTCGTGTGGAGCCGCAGCAACGTCAGCCCCGAGAATTTCTACTCCGCCCCGGCGGTGGGCTTCGGGCGGATCTTTCTGTCGAGCACCGACGGAAAGGTCCACGCCCTGCGCATGAACGGCGACGTCGACTGGCGCTTCAGCGCGGGGCCGCAGGGCTACATCTACGCGGCCCCGGCGCTCGCCGAGCCGCTAGGGCTCGGGCCGACGGTGTTCATCGGCTCGCACGATCGACGCTTCTACGCGCTCGACGCCCGCTCCGGCCGTGTGCGCTGGTCCAAGCGCGCATTCGGTGAGATCTCCGGAACCGCGGCCGTGATCGGCAAGTACGTCTACTTCTCGGCGTTCCGCGGCAGCCGGACGACGTACGGGCTGCGCACCCGCGACGGCAAGGAGGCCTTCCGGCGCCCGCAGCGCGCCTTCGACCCGGCGATCGCCGACGACAAGCGCCTCTACCTGATCGGCTACGCGTCGATCACGGCGCTCGAGCCGCGCCGCAAGCCCCGGCAGGGCGGGTCCGCCAAGCGGTGACCGGGGGGAGCCGGCGCCGGCCATGAGCCACCGGCGACCGGTGGGCCTCGCCGGCGCGAGATGATCCCGCGCATGCTCAGGGCCCTGTTCTGGACATCGACCGCCCTGGTCGCCTACACGCACGCGGGCTATCCGGCGCTGCTGTGGTCGCTCGGGCGGCTCGGGCGGCTTGGGCGCGACGATGGGCCCGCATCTCGTGGAGCGGCGCGGGAGATCGCCTCCGGGCGGATCGAGGGCGACTCGGCTCCCGTGGTCTCGCTCATCGTCGCCGCGCACGACGAGGAGAACGTGATCGCCGCGCGGGTCGCAAACGCGCTCGCCCTCGACTACCCGCGCGAGCGACTCGAGATCATCGTGGCCTCCGACGGCTCGGACGACAGGACCGTCGAGCGCGCGCGGGCCGCCGGCGCGGACTTGGTCCTCGATCTGCCCCGGGCCGGGAAGGTCAACACTCAGGACCGGGCCGTCGAGCGCACGAGCGCAGACGTGCTCGCCTTCTCCGACGCCAACAGCGCCTGGGCACCCGACGCGCTGAGCCGGCTCGTCGCCGCGCTCGCCGACCCCGACGTGGGGTACGTCTGCGGGTGGGTTCGCTTTCGCAGCGCCGGAGGCGCCAACCAGGAGGGCGTGTACTGGCGCTACGAGAACGCGGTGCGCGCGCTCGAGTCGCGGCTGGCCGGCATCACCGCCGGCAACGGAGCGATCTACGCGGTGCGCGGCTCGGCCTACATGCGGCTCGATCCCCGCACGAGCCACGACCTGTCCTTTCCCTTCAACATGGTCAAGCGCGGTCTGCGCGCCGTCTACGAGCCGAGGGCGCGCGCCGAGGAGGCGATGGCGCCGACGCTCGAAGGCGAGTTCCGTCGCAAGCGCCGCATGATGCGCCACGCTTGGCCGACCGTGCTTCGCGGAGGGATGCTGCGACCACAGGGTTACGGGCCGGCGTACGCGCTCGAGATCGTCTCGCACCGGCTCCTGCGCTACGCCAGCCCGGCGTTGCATCTCGTCGCCTTGGGGGCGAGCTCGGCCCTCGCCGCCCGACCCAGGCCGTTCTACACCGCGATTCTGGGAGCGCAGATCGCTGTGCTCGCAGCCGCAGCGGCGGCCCCCGCCCTTGACGCGCGCGCCGCACGGACAGCGAGCCCCGTGGTGCGATTCGCACGGCTCGCCCGTTACTATGTGCTCGTCACCGCGGCGCCGGCCGCAGGCCTCTGGGACCATCTGCGCGACGGAACGCCGACCCACTGGGACCGCGCCAGCGGGACCCGATGAACCCGGCGCTCGATCGAGCGCTGGCCGCGCTGGCCCTCGTGTTGACGGGGCCTCTGCTCGCTCTGGCGGCGGCAGCCATCCGGCTTGAGGCCGGCGGCCCCGCGTTCTTTCGCCAACGCCGCGTGGGCCGGGGTGGCGCGCCCTTCGAGCTGTTCAAGCTACGCACGATGGTCTCCGGAGCGGAGTGGATCGGCGCCGGGATCGCGGTCGACGAGGGCGATCCCCGCATCACCCGCGCAGGTGCGCTTCTGCGGCGGCTGTCGATCGACGAGCTGCCGAACCTGGTCAACGTGGTGCGCGGCGAGATGGCGCTCGTCGGGCCGCGCCCGACGATCCAGGCCCAGGTCGACCGCTACACCGACCGCCAGCGCCGCCGGCTCGAGGTGCGCCC
>JACCTJ010000199.1 GCA_013812485.1 Thermoleophilaceae bacterium | reverse complement strand
GGGGCCGCCGGCTTGAGATGGATCGGCGACCGCGTGGGCGTCCCTGGCACGGCGGAGACGATATGGGAGACTGGCCTCTGCGATGGCGAAGCGCCGGCCGATCACCAGGGAGATGCCCGATGCCGTCCGTGAGGCGGTGGATCGGACGGTCCAGGCAACGATCGGATCGGCCCAGCTGACCCGGGGCCGCGCCCAGGATGTCGTCGACGAGCTCGTCCGCACCGCCGGCTCGAGCGCCGGGGCGGTGCGCGAGCTGGTGGTCGAGGCCTACGAGGACCGCCGTCTGGTCACGAACGAGGACCTGGGCGAGATCCGCGTCGAGCTGAGCAAGATCTCGCGGCGTCTGGGGGCGATCGAGCGACGCCTGGACGAGGGCGGGGACGGTGGCAAGGGCGCACGCGCTTCGGGCCGGACGAGCGGCCGTGCGGCGAGCGGCGCGGGGTCGAGCGGTCGGGGTGGGTCGCGCTCCGGCAAGAGCTCCCGTGGGGGCAGGACCACCGGCGGCTCCTCCGGCACCGCCGGTGACGCGTCTTAGTGGGCCGGCCCCTCGCTCGGATCCCGTAGCGGCGCGCCATGGCCGGCCGCCGCGTCCTCGTCACCGGGGTCTCGGGCTATCTCGGCAGCGAGATCGCCCGCAGTCTCGCCGCCGATCCCGAGATCGAGCACGTGGTCGGGCTCGACGAGCGTCCGCCGCGCGAGCGCTTGCGCGACGTCGAGTTCATCGAGGCCGACATCCGCGGCGGCGAGCTCGGGGAGCTGTTGCCGCGCGCGGGCGTCGATACGGTCATCCACAACAAGATCGTCCGCCGGCCCGGGCCGCGCCTGTCGCCGCGGGCGGCGCACGAGATCAACGTCATCGGCACGCTCGAGCTGCTCGCCGCGTGCGAGCGCGCGGCGGGCGTGGCGGCGATCGTCATCCGCGGCTCGGCCGGAATCTACGGGGCCGAGCCCGACGCCCCCCAGTTCTTCCCCGAGGAGCTCGCCCGCCTGTATCCGCTGCGAACCCGCTTCCAGCGCGATGTCGGTGAGATCGAGAACCTGTTCGACGCCTTCGCACGGCGCAACCGCGAGGTCGTCTGCACCATGCTCCGCTACCAGCCCGCGATCGGCCCGTCGCTCGACACCCAGATCACCCAGTACCTCTCGCCGCCGCTCGTTCCCACGCCGCTGGGCTTCGATCCGCGGATCCAGCTCGTCCACGAGTACGACGCCGTCGGGGCGACGCTCGCCGCGGTGCGCAGGCCGGTGCGGGGCGCGGTCAACGTGGCCGGGCCGGGGACGATCGGGCTGAGCCGGCTCGTGCGCCGCGCCGGGCGCTCGGCGCTACCCGTGCCCGCCGTGCTCTTCGACACCGCGACCGCCACGGCGCGGCGCCTCGGCGGGCCGCGCGTCTCGCCCGACCTGCGGCGGCTGCTGCGCTACGGGCGGGCCGTCGACACCACGCGGCTGACCGAGGAGGTCGGCTTTAGGCCCCGCTTCTCGACGCCCGACGCGGTGGAGGACTGGGTGCGGGCCAAGGGCGGGCGCCGGCTCGTGTCCGCGGTCGGCGAGCTGCTGCCCGGGCGATGAACGACGCGCCGCGCACGCCGGGCGAGAGCGCGACCGGGCCCCTGCTCCGCCCGGCCGTCGTCTTCCTGCGCGCCCTGCGCGCCGGGCTGGCCCGCGGCGTGAGCCCGCTCGAGGCCCTCGCCAGCGCGGGCGCGGCCCTCCCCGGGGAGGCGCGCGGCGCCATCGAGGCCGCGATCAGCCGCCTCGAGGGCGACTACGCCGAAGACGAGTGGGGCTTCGACGAGGGCTTCGCCGACGCGGTCTTCCCCCTGCTCGAGCTGATGTACGAGCGCTGGTGGCGGGTGCGCGCCATCGGCGTGGGCAACGTGCCCGCCCACGGCCGGGCCCTGCTCGTGGCCAACCACGCCGGCGTCCTGCCGTGGGACGCAACGATGATCGCCACGGCGATCATGCGCGAGCACCCGCTGCCGCGCCCGACCCGGTTCCTCGTGCTGCGCTGGGCCTTCGAGCTGCCGTGGCTGTCGATTGCGGTACGCCGCCTCGGCGGGGTCGTGGCCTCGCCCTACAACGCCGTCCGGCTGCTCGAGGAGGAAGAGCTTGTGGCCGTCTTCCCCGAGGGCGCGCGCGGGATCGGCAAGCGTTGGTCGGAGCGCTACCGCCTCCAGCGCTTCGGGCGCGGCGGGTTCGTGGAGATCGCGCTGCGCACCGGCGCGCCGATCGTGCCGGTGGCCGTCGTCGGCAGCGAGGAGATCTACCCGAAGATCGCCGACGCCCGTCTCCTCGCGCGCCTGATCGGCGCGCCCTACTTCCCGATCACCCCGACCTTCCCGGCGCTCGGGCCGCTCGGGGCGATCCCGCTGCCCTCGCGCTGGCGGATCGAGTTCGGCGAGCCGATCGAGACCGCCGGCTACGGTCCCGACTCCGCCGAAGACCGGCGTCTCGTCCTCGAGTTGGCCGAGCGGGTGCGCTCGGACATCCAGAACCGCCTGCTCACAGGGGTGTTCGAGCGCGGATCTGCGTTCATCTAGACGGGTCGGCGGCTCGGCGACGGGCGCGCCGGGAACCGTCTACGCTGGCGCGCGATGAAGTTCCGGTCCGCGAGCGAGTTTCAAGAGGTCATGGACCAGGTGTTCGAGATCATGAGCACCGACGACGAGATGGGACCGCGGCTGCGCGAGGCCGAGACCCCGCAGCGGTTCGAGTTCCCCGACGTCGACCTGGTGGTCAACATCGCCCACGCGCCCGAGATCACCGACGGACAGCACCTGCGCTGGGTCTGGTCCGACGAGGTCGACTGGGAGCCGGCCGTGGGCATGAAGATGAACGCGGACGTGGCCAACCGCTACTTCCAGGGCGAGGAGAACGTGGCCATGGCCATCGCCCGCCGTCGCATCAAGACCTCGGGCGACGTGAAGAAGGCGCTGTCGCTGATTCCGATCACCAAGCCGATCTTCGCCCGTTACCGCGAGCTCGTCGAGGAGCGCTACCCGCACCTCGAGGAGTAGGCCCGGCTCCGCGCCGCTTCTCCGCGAGCATGCCCGAGTTCCACGTCGACGACCGCCTGCCCTGGGCGGTCACCTGGACCGCTCGCGAGCCCATGGAGCGCTCGGCCCACGCGCTGGCCGCCGACGGGAGGGTCTGGCTCGTCGACCCGATGGCCGACGACGCCGCCCTGAGAGCCGCCGAGGCCCTCGGCGAGGTCGTCGGCGTGCTCCAGCTGCTCGACCGCCATCCGCGCGACTGCGTGTCGCTGGCGCGGCGCTACGGGGTTCCCCACCTGCGCCTGCCCGAGCAGTTGCCCGGGTCTCCCTTCGAGGTCAGGCGTATCACTTGGCTGCCCGGATGGCGTGAGGTCGGGCTGTGGTGGGGCGAGCACGAGGCCTTCGTGATCCCTGAGGCGGTCGGGACGGCGTCATACTTCGCGGTCGGCGGGCGCCCGCTCGGGGTCCATCCCTTCCTGCGCGCGCAGCCGCCCGCCGTCCTGTGGGAGCTGGCGCCGCGCGAGCTGCTCGTCGGACACGGTCAGGCGCTGCACGAGAACGGCGCGCCCGCGCTCGGCGAGGCCCTCGACCGCACCCGCCGCGACGTCCCGCGCGCGGCGCTCGCGTTCGCCAAGGCGTTCGCATCCGGCCCTAGCTGAGTCCGCGTCGGACCGCCGCCGGCGAGTCCTAGAAGTGCACGCCCCGCATCAGGTACGCCATCGCGATGGCCTCGCTCGACATCTCGCCGCCGCCCGACCCGTCGCTGTCCGAGGAGTCCGCCTTGTCGTCCTCCCCCTTCGCCGCCTTTGAGTCCGGGAAGATCTTGTAGGCGGTGTTGAGCACCAGGTCGACCGTCTTCGGGGAGACGGCGTACAGGATCTCGCCGAAGGTGCCGAGCCGCGTGGCCATGCGCTTGGGCTTGTCCATGAGCGCGTCGCAGATCATCTGGGCGGCCTCGTCCGGCGCCAGCGTCGGGAAGGCGTCGTAGATGTTGGTCGGGGCGATCATCGGGGTCTTCACGAGCGGCATGTAGACCGTGGTGATCTTGACGTTGTCGCTGACCACCTCCGGCGCGATGCAGCGCGAGAAGGCGTCGAGCGCCGACTTCGACGCCACGTAGGCCGAGAAGCGCGGCGTGTTGGTCTGCACCCCGATCGAGGAGATGTTCACGATCTGCCCGTAGCGGCGCTCGCGCATCGGGGGGACGAGGCGCAGGATGAGGCGCACCGCGCCCAGGTAGTTGAGCTGGACGGTGCGCTCGAAATCGTGGAAGCGCTCGTAGGACAGCGCCAGCGAGCGGCGGATGGAGCGCCCCGCGTTGTTGACCAGGATGTCGACGTGGCCGTGACGTTCGAGCGCCTCGGCGGCCATGTTGTCGATGTCCTCGATGTCAGACAGGTCGCAGCGGTGCACGTGCGCCTCGCCGCCGGCCTGCTCGATCGCCTCGCGCGTGGACTCGAGCGTCTCGGGAGTGCGCGCGACGAGCAGCACGATCCCCCCGGCCCGCGCGATCTTCATCGCCGCGGCCTGCCCGATCCCCGACGACGCACCGGTGATCATGACGTGACGGCCCGTGACCACGTCGCGCAGCGAGCGCCCGCCGGTGGCGCGCCGACCGAGGCGCAGCACCTCGTCGGGAACCTGCTGGCCGACGGCCTTCGCGGCACCACCGATCAGCCGCGCTGCTCCTCCCACTCCACGCACCACGTCAGCCATGGAGCGAAACCTAGTGGTTCCTCCGGTGAGTCGCATGGCGGGGGACCACTACCTCAGGTTGCGCTCCCAGTAGTCCCACAGCCGGTCGGCGTAGCTCTCCAGGGGCGGGACGGCGATGCCGCTGCCTCCCAGCGCCCGCCGGGTGGCAGCCGTGTCGAAGCGCGCGGCGAAGCCCAGGTGGGCGATGACCTCCGCGGGGATGCCCCAGGCCGCCAGCAGCCGGCGCAGCGGGCCACCGATCAGGGGCGCCCGCGTGGCCGCGGCCGTACCGCGCGTGACCGCCCAGGC
>JACCTJ010000194.1 GCA_013812485.1 Thermoleophilaceae bacterium | reverse complement strand
ACGCCGTTCACGCGCGCGTTGCGCTCGGTGGCCTCGAGCGCGGCGAGGTCGGCGTCGACCGCAGTGACCGGACCGAACCCGAGCTTGGCCGCCGCGATGGCCAGCACCCCCGAGCCGCAGCCGAGGTCGGCGAGCGAGCCCGCAGCCGCGCTTGTGCGCCTCTCGCCGGCGAGCTCGACCAGCAGCTCGAGGCATCCCTCGGTGGTCGGGTGGCTCCCCGTCCCGAAGGCCTGACCGGGGTCGATGACCACCTCCTCCACCCCCGGCCGCACCGCCGGCTGCTCCCAGGGCGGGCGCACGTAGAGCCGCCCGGCCACCAGCACCGGCCGGTGAAAGCGCCGCCAGCGCTCGGCCCAGTCGTCGGGGACCTCGGAGCCGCGCACGGACACCGTCACCCCGGCGATCTCCGCCTCGCCCTCGCCCAGAGTCGGCAGCTCGCCCGGCGCGCCATAGAGGGCGAACTCCACGTGATCGGGGCCGTCGACCTGCTCGACGCCGCCCGGCGCGAGCTCGAGGATGGCGCCGAGCACCTGCTCGGCTGCCGCCGCCGGCGCCCGCACGGCGAGGCGGATCAAGGCCGGGGGGCGACTCGCGCCGAGCGCAGCGCGGCGCTCACCCGAGCGCCCGGCGCACCCGCGCGAACAGCGACTCGTGCCCGCGCTCGGCCGGCGGGCGCAGGTTGCGCTCCTCGAGCGAGCCCTCGAGCTCCTCGAGCAGGCTGCGCTGGCGCGCCGAGAGCTCGCGCGGGACGACGACGTTCACCACCACGCGCTGGTCCCCGGGGCGCCCGCGGCGCACCGAGGGCATCCCCAGGCCGGGCAGGTTGACCACCGAGCCGGGCTGCGTGCCCGGCTCGAGCTCGATCGTCTCCTCGCCGTCGAGGGTGGGGACTGAGACCGAGGTGCCGAGCGCCGCCGCCGGCGCCGAGACGTCGACCACGCTGACCAGGTCGTTGCCGTCGCGAACGAAGCGCTCGTCCTCGGCCACGCGAACGACGACATAGAGATCGCCGGGCGTGCCGCCACCTTCGCCCGCGTGCCCGCGACCGCTCAGGCGGATTCGCTGCTCGTCGGCGATGCCGGCGGGGACGTCGACCTCGAGCTCGGTCCGCCGCGCCTCGCGCCCGCGCCCCCGGCAGCGTGTGCACGGCGTGCGGGCGATCTTGCCGTCGCCGCCGCAGGCGTCACACAGATGGGCGCGGATGACCTGGCCGAAGGCCGAGCGCATCGCCGTGCGCAGCTCGCCCGAGCCCTCGCAGCGCGCGCAGGTCTCGATCGGCGTGCCCGGCTCGGCCGCGTTGCCCTGGCAGCGCTCGCACGGTGCCACGACCTCGTACTCGACGCCGACGGTGGTGCCGCGCGCGGCCTCGGCCAGCGAGATCTCCGCGGCCACCGCGACGTCGCCCCCGTGAACGTCGGCCGATCGGCGCCCGCCCCCGCCGAAGGCGTCGCCACCGCCGAAGAAGGCGTCGAAGATGTCGGAGACCGAGCCGAAGCCGGCGAAGTTCGGCTCGCGGCCCTGCGAGGAGAGTCCGTCGTGGCCGTAGCGGTTGTAGACCTGGCGCCGCTCGGGGTCTGAGAGGATCTCGTAGGCGTCGGCGGCCTCCTTGAAGCGCTCCTCGGCGTCGTGGTCGTGGCGGTTGACGTCGGGATGGAGCTCGCGGGCGAGCTTTCGGAACGAGCGCTTGATCTCGCGCTCGTCGGCGTCGCGGGAGATCCCCAGGACCTCGTAGGCGTCGCGCTTGACGGTCATGACACGCTCCACATCGAGTCGACGTAGCGCGACAGCTCGGCGGCTGCCTCGCGCACCGATCCGATCGCCGTCGCATAGTCCATCCGCGTCGGACCGACCACGCTGACCGCGCCGAGGCGGCGCGCCGGCATGCCGTAACCCGCGGCGACCACGCTCAGGGACTGGAGCTCGGGCTCCTCGTTCTCGCCGCCGATGCGCAGGTAGACGCGCGGCTCGTCGAGGGCATGGCGCAGCAGGCCGAGCAGGGTCACGCGGTGCTCGAGCAGCCGTAGCAGGTCCTCGATCTGCGACAGCTCCGGAAAGCGGTCCTCGCCGAGCAGCCTCGAGGTGCCCTCGACGTAGAGCGCGTCCTCGGCGGTCGCCTCGAGCTCGGTGAAGGCGGGCGCGAGCGAGGCCAGGAACCGGCGCTCGGTCTCCCCGAGCTCGGGATCGGCGAGCTTGCCGTGCAGCATCCGCGCTCCGAGGCCCATGCCCCCGAGCTGCTCGTTGAGGTAGCTCGCCGCCCAGTCGACGAGCCCGGGGTCGACCGGGTGCTCGTAGCTCACCACGCGCTTCGAGACGCCGCCCGTCGAGGTGATGACCACGATCATCGCCACCTGGGGCTGGAGGCGCAGGACCTCGACCCGGCGGATCGTGGTGGTGGCGATCGGCGGGGCCGAGACGATGGCGAGCATGTTCGTGACCTGCGAGAGCTGCTCGGTCGTCGCGCGCACGGCCTCGTCGACCTCACGGCGCACGAGGTCGAGCTCGAGCGCCGGACGCGGCACCGGCAGCGCGCCCGGCTCGAGCAGCTCGTCGACGTAGTGGCGATAGCCGGCGTCGGTCGGGACCCGCCCGGCGGAGGTGTAAGGGTGTTGGAGCAGGCCGAGCTCCTCGAGGGCCGCGAGCTCGCTGCGCATCGTCGAGGGACCCCACGGCACGTCGCCGCGCTCGGAGAGCCACCTCGACCCGACCGGCGCGCCCAGCTCGAGGTGGCCCTCGACGACGAGGCGCAGGACATCCGCCTGACGCGCGCTGAGCTCGGAGTCCATGCCCCTATTGTGGCGAGTGCCGCGGCGCACGCCCAGCACGGGCGCCTCCGGACGGGGACGAACTCAGATCGCGAGCTCGGCCTCGGCGTTGCGGACGATGCGGTTGCCCTCCTGCTCGGCCTCGGTGTCGACCAGCGTTCCGCCCTCCCCGGCCGCGCGCACCGTCCCCCGCACGACGATCTCCTTCTCGGGCAGCCCCATCCCGCGGAACTGCACCGCGAGTCGGCGCAGCGAGCGGGGATCGCCGCCGGCCGCGGCGGTGTTGGCCCGGGCCACCAGCGCCATCGTGTAGAGCCCGTGGAGGATCGTCGAGGGCAGGCCGACCTGCTGGGCGAACTCGCCGTCGATGTGGATCGGGTTGAAGTCGCCCGAGGCGCCCGCGTAGCGGTGCGGGAGGTACCTGTCGGGGGTGACCCGAAGCTCCGGGATCTGCTCGCCCTGTTCCATGGTCAGCCTCCCCGCTCGATGTTGGTCCAGGTGCCGCGCACGACCTCCCGGCCGTCCTGGTTGGCCGAGACGGTCTCGAAGACGTAGAAGGTCTTGTCGTCGCGCTTCGAGATATCGAGGACCGAGGCGGTGGTGGTGATCGTGTCGCCGGCGTAGACGAGGTCCGACCAGGCGAACTCCTGGCCGCCGTGAACCATCATCGCGAAGTTCATGCCCACCTCGGGGTCGAACATGGCCGGCGCGATCGCGCCGGACGAGTAGACGACGGCAAACATCGGCGGCGCGACGACGCCGTGAAAGCCGGCGTTGTGCGCGGCACGGGGGTCGAAGTGGACCGGGTTCTCCTCGCCCACCGCGTGGGCGTACTCGCGGATCTTCTCGCGCCCGACCTCGTACTCGAAGGGCTCGTAGCTCTTTCCGACCACGCTGCTCTGCTCGGCCACGTCACCTCCCGGTTGCGGTACCCGGCCGGTCGTGTCCGGCGCGGCGAGCGGGCAGTCTAAGCGAGGGGTGGGACCGGGCGCCGGCCGGCGACTCTAATGCGCCGCGTCTCGCGGCTCGGAGCGACCTGCCGGCGCCAAGGCGTGATCGCTACAGGCGGCGCCGTCGTCCCGGGGGCCGGCCGCCGCCGTGGTGCCCGCCGCCCTTGCGGCCGCGGAGCTTGTCGAACAGCTTCTTCGCGGCGAACAGTCGCATCAACTTCCCCATTACGTCTCCTCCTCAGAGCGTGGGCCCTCCGGCGAGCGCCCGGTCGAGGAGGTCATACCCACTTCGGGCCACCGGCACGCGATCTGGCAACGGGGTGTGACGATCGTGCTCGGCCGGTACGGCGCGGCGCGGCTGGCTGTCGGTCCGCCGCCGCCCTGCGCCGCGCCGCGGCGGCTAACGCCGCCGGCGCCTGGCGCTCGAGGGACTTGCGCTGTAGGAGCGTCCACTCGCCGCGTGCCCGTTCGAGGAGCGTCCGTTGGAGGAGCGTCCATTCGAGGAGCGTCGATTCGACGAGCGTCCGTTCGAGGAGCGGCCGTTCGCCGGAGAGCCGGTCGACAGCCCCGACTGCGCGAACTCTCCGTGCAGCGACAGGCTCGAGGCGATCCTGCCGATGTCGTGCGCCTGGTCGGGCGCGACGAAGGTCACGCCCACTCCGCGCTTTCCGGCGCGTGCCGTGCGCCCCACCCGGTGGATATAGGCGTCGCGGTCGGCCGGAGCGTCGAAGTTGATCACGTGCGTGATGTCGTCGACGTCGAGTCCGCGCGAGGCCACATCGGTGGCGATCAGGGTGTCGACGGAGCCCGAGCCGAAGCGGGCGAGCGCCTTTTCGCGCTGGGCCTGCGACTTGTCGCCGTGCATGGCCAGGACCTCGATGTCCTGGGTGCGCAGGCGCTTGACGAGGCGGTCGGCGCCGCGCTTGGTGCGCACGAAGACGAGCGTGAGGCCGCGCTCGTCGTCGCGCAGCTCGCGCACCAGGGCGTCGATCTTGGAGTCGGCGGTCACCGAGACGAAGCGATGCTGGACGTCGGCGCGCTGCTCGCGCGGCGCGGCGTGCTCGTGCAC
>JACCTJ010000192.1 GCA_013812485.1 Thermoleophilaceae bacterium | reverse complement strand
GCCTGCTTGCACTGGGCCGTCTGCGAGATCGCCTGACGCATCATCCGGTCGATTCGGGCGAGGATCCCCTCCTCGACCGGGGGCTCGCGCCCGACGAGGGGCACGAGCTTCGCGATGTTCACGCACTGGTCGCCCATGCGCTCCACGTTGCGGGTCAGATCGAGCAGCGCGGCGATCAGGCGCAGGTCGGAGGCCACCGGCGCCTGGCGGGCCATCAGCGACAGGATCCCCTGGCGCACCTCGAGGTAGCGCCCGTCGATGCGGTCGTCGTCGGCGATCACGTACGAGGCGAGCTCGATGTCCTGATGCAGCACCGCCTCGAGCGTCCGCTCGAGCGCCGCGACCACCATGTCGAGACCTTCGAGCGCCTGCTCCTCGAGTGCCTGGAGCTCCTGGCTGAAGTGCAGACGGGCCTCGACCGGCATAGCTCAGCCCACCCGCCCGGTGACGTAAGCCTCGGTGCGCTCGTCCGAGGGGTTGGTGAACACCTTCTCGGTCTCGTCGTACTCGACGACCTCGCCGTGGCGGTGGCCCGAGGCCTCGTCCACGACCACGGTGAAGAACGCGGTCATGTCGGAGACGCGCGCGGCCTGCTGCATGTTGTGGGTGACGATGACGATCGAGTAGCGTTCCTTGAGCTCGAACATCAGGTCCTCGATGTGACCGGTGGAGATCGGATCGAGCGCCGAGGCGGGCTCGTCCATGAGCAGCACGTCGGGATCGGTGGCCAGCGCGCGGGCGATGCAGAGGCGCTGCTGCTGGCCGCCCGACATCCCGAAGGCGTTCGTCTTGAGCCGGTCCTTGACCTCGTCCCACAGGGCGCCGCGACGCAGCGCCCGCTCGACCATCTCGTCCATGTTCCCGTCCATGCCGAGCACGCGTGGCCCGAAGGCGATGTTGTCGTAGATCGACTTCGGGAACGGGTTCGGCTTCTGGAAGACCATGCCGATCCGCTTGCGCACCTGAACGGCGTCGACCTCGGAGGCGTAGAGGTTCTGGCCGTGGTAGCGCACCGAGCCCTCGACGGTCGCCGACGGGATCAGGTCGTTCATGCGGTTGAGCGAGCGGATGAACGTGCTCTTGCCGCAACCCGAGGCGCCGATGAGCGCCGTGATGCGCTTCTCGGTGATGTCGAAGCTCACGTCGTGCACGGCGAGCTTGCCCCCGTAGCGGACGGTCAACTTCTCGATCTCGAACACCGGCGGCGTGTCGACGCTCGGCTTCGTGGTCGCGGCCCCGGTGGCCGCCGGAGCCGTTCCGGGCCCCGTGGTCCGGCCGTTGTGGGCCTGCGTGCCCGCGGGCCCCGGTCCGGCACCTGCCGCGGACCGCGCCTCCGACGAGCTCTCGGGTCGCTCGGTCACCTGTTTCACCCTAACCGTTCCCTTCGCGTCGCATGCAAAGTTCGCGTTACCACTTCTGCTCGAAGCGGTTGCGCAGATAGATCGCCCCGGCGTTCATGAGGAGGAGCAGGAAGAGAAGCACGAGGATCGCCCCCGCGGCGAGCGCTCGGAATTCGTCCTGAGGGTCTTGGACCCAGGCCAGGATCTGGATCGGCAGGGCCGAGAAGGGATCGCTCGTGAGGTCGTTGGGGTTGAAGCGCGCGAACGACGCGGCACCGACCACGATCAGGGGCGCCGTCTCGCCGATTGCGCGGGAGAGAGCGAGGATGACCCCGGTGGCGATCCCGGGCAGCGCGCCGGGCAGGACCTGCTTCCAGATCGTCTGCCACTGCGTGGCGCCGAGCGCCATCGAGCCCTCGCGAATCGAGCTCGGCACGGCTCGGATGGCCTCGCGACCGACGATGATGACCACGGGCAGGACGAGCAGGCCGAGCGTGAGCGCTCCGGCGAGTACCACGCGACCGAGCTCGAGCGGACCGCGGACGAGAAACGCCAGCCCGAGGATCCCGTAGACGATCGACGGGACAGCGGCGAGGTTCTGGATGTTGACCTCGATCAGGCGGTTCCACCAGCGGTTGTTGTCGGCGTACTCCTCCAGGTAGATCGCGGTGGCCGTGCCCACCGGGACGATGAAGACCGCGCAGACGGCCATCAGCAGCAGTGTCCCCACGAGCGCCGACTGGATGCCCGAGCGCTCCGGGAAGATCTGCGAGGGGAAGCCGGTGATGAACTCGCCCGAGAGGACAGGAATGCCGTCGACGGCGACGTCGACCAGGAGCACGACGAGCGTGAGCATGGCGAAGCCGATGCAGAGGAGGAGCGCGGCCGGGAAGAGGATCTCCCGCAGGCGGGCACCGCTCGAAGAGCCGCGCACCACCGCGCGGGCGGCGGGGGCCTCGGCGACGCTCATTCGTACACCTGCTGGAAGCGGCGCACGAAGCGGATCGAGATGGCGTTGAGGATCAGGGTCATCACGAACAGGGTCGTGCCCACGGCGAAGATGGTCAGGAACTCGACCGACTGCGCGGCGATGTCGCCGCGCGCGGTCTGGGCGATGAACGCGGCCATGTTCTGGAAGCTCTCGCGAGGGTCGATCCCCAGGTTCGCGCTCGCACCGCCGGCGACGAGCACGATCACCGTCTCGCCGATCGCGCGCGAGGCGGCGAGCACGAGCGCCGCGACGATCCCCGACAGCGCGGCCGGAAAGACCACGCGGAGGACGACCTGCGGCTTCGAGGCGCCGAGACCGAAGGCGCCCTCGCGGAGCGAGCTCGGCACGGAGCGCAGGGCGTCGTCGGCCAGCGTGGCCACGACGGGCAGGATCAGCACGCCGAGGGCCAGCCCGGCAGACAGGGCGTTGAAGATCAGGACCTCGATCCCGAAGATGCCCTGGAGCACGACGGGAGTGATGAAGGTGAGCGCGAAGTACCCGAGCACGATCGTCGGGATCCCGGCGAGGAGCTCAAGCACCGGCTTGATGATGCGACGCGCCCGCGGCGAGGCGTACTCCGCGAGGTAGATGGCCGATCCGAGCCCGAGCGGCACCGCGACGATCAGGCCGAGCGCCGTGAGATAGAGGGTGCCCGAGATCAGCGGGAGGACGCCGAACGACTTCTGGTCGCCGCCGGCGAGAGGAGTCCACTTCGTGCCGAGCAGGTACTCGAGGATCCCGACCTGCGAGAAGAACTCGATCGTCTCGGCGAGCAGTGAGACGACGATGCCGACGGTCGTGGCGATCGAGATCAGGGCGGCGACGAACAGCAGCGCCTTGATGATGCTCTCGCCAACCGACCGCGGGGTCCGCCCCCGACTGAGATTCGGGCGCGGACCTCCGGCGGCGGCGGTGGACGATGCTTCCATGTGAGTCCTCGGAGGGCTTACCTAGCCCTTCAGCGAGCTCTGCGACTTCGAGACCTGCTCACCGGTGAGCGGGATGATCTTGGCCGCCTCGGCGATGCGTGGCGCGTTCCCGATGGTGAAGTTCATGAACTCCTTCACCTCGGGACGCTGAAGCGCTTTCTTGCTCGGGTACATGAAGATCTGTCGCCCGAGCGGCTTGTAGCTGCCGTTCTGGACTGTTTCTGTGCTCGGCCGCACACAGCCTTCGCCACCGTCGACAGCTACAGCGTTCAGCTTGTCCTCGT
>JACCTJ010000191.1 GCA_013812485.1 Thermoleophilaceae bacterium | reverse complement strand
GCTCGACATGATTCGCTCGCGCGAGGTCTTCGAGGCCTCCGAGGACTTCACCGTCGGGATCGAGGAGGAGTTCCAGATCCTCGACTCCCAGACCCGCTCGCTGACCCAGCGCTTCGAGGAGCTGCGCGACGCCGCCGAGGGCGACGAGATCCTGTCGGACGCCATCTCCGGCGAGCTCATCTCCTCGGAGATCGAGATCCGCTCCGGGCGGGGCGCCACCTTCTCCGAGGCCCTCGGCCATCAGCGCGAGGCCCGCGCGCGCCTGTTCCGGCTCGCGGAGGACCGTGGCGTCTTCCTCGCCGCCACCGGCACGCATCCCTGGAGCCCCTGGCAGGAGCAGCACATCATCGACACCGACCACTACCAGCGCCTGCTCGAGGGACTCGGTTACGTGGCGCGGCGCAACAACACCTTCAGCCTCCACGTCCACGTGGGGATCCAGGGCCCCGACCGGGCGATCGCCGTCTGCGACCGGATGCGGTCGGTCCTGCCCGAGCTGCTGGCGATCTCGGCGAGCTCGCCGTTCCTCGACGATCGCGACTCCGGGCTCGCCTCGGTGCGCTCGCAGATCTTCACCAAGAGCTTCCCGCGCTGCGGCATCCCGGAGCCGTTCGGTGACTTCGCCACCTACGCCGCCCACGTCGAGCTGCTGAAGCGGACGCGCTCGATCGTCGAGTCGACGCAGCTGTGGTGGAGCGTTCGCCCGCACCACGCCTTCGGGACCGTCGAGGTACGCATCTGCGACGCGCAGCCGAGCGCGGCCGACTCGAACGCGCTCGCCGCGTTGATCGTGGCCTGCGTGGCCCAGAGCGCCCTCGATCTCGACGAGGGGGTCGCCGTCGAGCCACCGCCCGCCCGCCTGCTCGAGGAGAATCTGTGGCGCGCCATCCGCTACGGCCTCGACGGTCGCATGATCGATCTCGAGCGCCTCGAGGAGTACCCCGCGGCGGCGCTCGGTGACCGGCTCCTGGCCTGGACGGCGCCGGCGCGCTCGGAGCTCGGGCTCGACCCGGCCCTCCCGGCCGAGAACGCCACCCAGCGACAGCGCCATGCCGTGGCCGCGGGGGCCACGATCGAGGAGGCGTTCGCGACCGAGGTGGCCGCGAGCGCGCGAACCTACGCGACCGAGGAGGTCACGACGTGACGACACAGGGACCGCAGGGACCGCAGGGGATGGGCGGCGAGGCCGCCGGCATGCCGAGCGATGAGGAGCTCCAGGCCGCGTTGGACGAGCAGATGCGCCGGCTCACGGTGCCGGACGTGCTCGCCCAGACCGTGGTCACGCTCATCAACCTCGGAGCGCGCAAACTCGGCCTCACCGGCGGGCCTGAGGGCGCCGAGGCCGGCGAGCGCGACCTCGAGCAGGCTCGTCTCGCCATCGAGGCCACGCGGGCGCTGCTGCCCCTGGTCCCGGCCGAGCCCGGCCAGATCCGCGAGGCGCTCTCCCAGCTGCAGATGGCCTACGCGCGGGAGGCGGGCGGTCATGGCCCGCCGGCCCCGTCGGAGGCATCGGGCGCCCCGGGGACCGAACCTGCGCCGGGCGCGCCCGCCCCCGGGCCCGCCGATGACCCGGATCGAGCGAGGGCGCGCGCGAAGATCTGGACTCCCGGGAGCAGCTGAGAACGACGCCGCGCGCCGCGCGCAGGGCGGGGCAGGCTAGCTCCGGCTTCGCCCGCCATCCCCGCTAGACTGCCCGCGCTTTAGAATTAGACATCCACCCGCGCGGTGCTCCCGCAGGCCTCCTCCGCCCTCAGCGCGTCGTGGGTCCGGGCACCGACCGACGGCCCCTCCGCGACGCCCATCCGCCTCGCGGGCGCCGGCCGGTCGCAAGACCTTCTCGCGCGGTACCAACCAGAGGACTTCCCCGGAGGAATCGTGACCGAATTTCTGACCAGCTACGGCGTCGTCATCGCGCTGGCCTGCGCCGGCGCCGCGGTGGTATACGGCCTTCTGACCACGCGCTGGCTGCTCGACCTGTCGCCCGGCAACGCCCAGATGCAGGAGATCTCGCTGGCCGTACAGGAGGGCGCGCAGGCCTATCTGAAGCGCCAGTACACGATCATCGCCGGCGTCGCCGTGGTGCTCGCGGTGGTGATCGCCGTCCTCATCAACATCGAGACCGCGATCGGGTTCGTGATCGGCGGCGGACTGTCCGCCGGCGCCGGGTTCATCGGCATGAACGTCTCCGTGCGCGCCAACGCGCGCGTGGCCGAGAAGGCCCGCGGCGGGATCTCGGGCGCACTCGACGTGGCCTTCAAGGGCGGCGCGGTCACCGGCATGCTCGTCGCCGGCCTGGCCCTGTTCGGCGTCGCCGGCTACTACGGCCTGCTCGTGGTGCTCGGCGAGAACGAGCTCGATGCGGTCGACGCGCTCGTGGGGCTCGGCTTCGGCGGCTCACTGATCTCGGTCTTCGCGCGACTCGGCGGGGGCATCTTCACCAAGGCGGCCGACGTGGGCGCCGACCTCGTGGGCAAGGTCGAGGCCGGCATCCCCGAGGACGACCCCCGCAACCCGGCGGTGATCGCCGACAACGTGGGCGACAACGTCGGCGACTGCGCCGGCATGGCCGCCGACCTATTCGAGACCTACGCGGTCACCGCCGTGGCGGTGATGCTGCTGGGCGTGCTCACCTTCAACGAGCTCGGCGAGGCCGCAGTCTACCCGCTTGTGATCGGCGGCGTCTCTATCCTCGCCTCGATCATCGGCACCTTCGCCGTGCGCAGCGCCTCCGGCAACGTGGA
>JACCTJ010000188.1 GCA_013812485.1 Thermoleophilaceae bacterium | reverse complement strand
GTGACCGAGCTGATGGCGCGCCTCGAGCGCGACGGGGAGTTCGCCGAGCAGCTGTTCGTCCACGGCCTCGGGGTTCAGACCGCGGAGGGCATGGCGGAGTGGCTGCACGCCGAGGTGCGCAAAGCGCTCGGCATGGGCCCCGACCAGGGGCGGCGCTGGTCCTGGGGCTACCCGGCCTGCCCCGAGCAGGCCGAGCACGAGAAGGTCTTCCGCCTGCTCGACGCACCGTCGATCGGCCTGTCGCTGAGCGGCGGCTACGCGGTCGAGCCCGAGCAGTCGACGGTGGCCATCATCGCCCACCACCCCCAATCCGTGTACTTCGGGATGAAGTCCGGGCGCCTGCCGGCCGAGGCCTCGCCGGACACGATCATCGCCGACCCGCGGAGGCGGGCGGGGCATCGGGTGACGGACGGGGCGGTGTTCTTCGACGACGACGCCGACGCCTACGAGCGCTCGCGCGAGGAGGCGGTAGAGGACAACGACCCGCAGGCGGGGAACGGGAACAGCCGCCTCGGCGAGGCGACAGGCGAGCTCGACCCGGCGTAGGGGCGAGGCGGCCACCCGCGCCGAGTCGGCACGGGCCGGGCCCGGGCCGGGCTATCGTCGGTGGCCGTGGGCGGTTCGCCACAGCTGCGAAGGCGCCGGCTCGCCCGCAAGGCCACGACGGTCCTGGCCGGCGCATCGGTCCTCGCCCTCGTTGTCACCCTCGCGCTGTCCGCCGGTCCGCGCGGCTCGAGTCCGGTCGCCGATGATGATCGGGCTCGCTCGGATGCCTCGGCGCCCGTGTCGCCTTCCGCTCGCGAGCGCCCGGCCGCGCCGCCACGGGTCCTACTCGTCCGTCGCATCGGCGAACTGCCCGCGCCGGTGCTACGGCGGGCGCGCGCTCTGGCCGGGCGCGAGCGGGTCAGCGTCGGGGCCGTGCGGCGCGTCGGGTTGCGTCGCAGCCGCAATAGCGACGGAGAGGTCGTCGACCAACCGCGGTCCGGCTATGTCTTCCCGCTTGAGCTCTCGGCCGTCGAGCCACGCACCTACGCGCCACTCCTCCCGCCGGAGGCTCGCGCCGCCGTGCGCGAGCTAGGGCGCGGCGAAGCGCTGCTCAGCCGCACCTCTGCTCGCCTGCGCCGGCTCCGAGCCGGCGATCGCCTCGAGCTGACCGGCCGACGGTCGCTGCGGGTCGCGGGCGTCGTCGACGACGAGCTCTTCCGCCGGGCGGAGATCGTCGTGAACGCACGCGAGGGCGCTCGCCTCGGAGCCCAGCGCCGTTGGGCGTTCGTCCCCTACGCGGGCGATCCCGGTCGGCCCGCCGACGCCCTCCGGGAAGTCGGCGGTCCCGAGCTCCGCGTCCGCGACCTCGGCCGCGCGCCGTGGCCGAGCTTTCTGCGGATCCTCCCCCAGGCCACGCTGAAGGAGCGCTTCGGCGAGTTCGCGGTGCGCGCCGACGGTGACGCGGGCTCGGTCGTCGTCGACCCGGCGTGGGTGAGGCGCAACGTCATCGCGGCCCGGGTCCCGATCCTTGGCGGCGTAAGCTGCCACCGGGAGATGATCGGGCCGCTGCGGCGTGCTCTGGGCGAGCTCAGGCGGCGCGGCCTCGCTCGCCTCGTTGACCCGAGCGACTACGCCGGCTGCTACGCGGCCAAGGACATCGCCACGACCGGCGCCGTGTCGCGCCACGCCTGGGGCCTGGCCATCGACCTGAACGCCGCGGCGAACCCCTACGGCGAGCGCTCCACCCAGGACCCTCGGTTGGTCGAGGCCATGGAGCGCAATGGCTTCGCCTGGGGTGGGCGCTGGCCGACCCCGGACGCCATGCACTTCGAGTACGTGGGCGAGGGGACGGGCCCGGGCGCCTGAGGCCGCGGGCGCCGCGGCGCCCGCGCAGGATCAGGCCGTCGCGAACCTTCCTAGCGTCAGCTCCGGCCGCACCGCCCGCAGGTGCTCGCGGAAGATGCGGTAGTAGCCGGCCTCCTCGCGCGTGCGCAGCTCGGGCTCGACCTCGTCACGCTCGCGCTCGAACTCGACCTCGCTTACCGTCTCCTCGACCGCCTCGGTCAGCACCTCGGCCGCTCCGCTGCCGTCGCCGAACTGCGACTTCTCCCGCCACAGGAACTTGTGCGGCAACCAGCCCTCGAAGGCGAGACGCAGCAGGCGCTTCTCGGGCTGGTCCTCGCCCGAGACCTTCCAACCGGCCGGCAGCTTGAGCCCGAGCTCGATCACGTCGCGCTCGAGGAACGGGACTCGTGCCTCGAGGCCGTGGGCCATGGTCACCCGGTCGCAACGCTGGAGGTTGAGGTTGTGGAGGCTCTCGATCATGCGCACGATCTCGTCGTGAAGCTCGCCGTCGTCGTCGATCTCGCGCAGATGCTCGTAGCCGGCGAAGATCTCGTCGGCGCCCTCGCCGGTGAGGACGACCTTGACGTGCTTCGCGGTCAACTCGGCCAGCATGTAGTTGGGGACGGCGCTGCGCACGAGCGACGGGTCGTAGTTCTCGATCGTCCGCACGACCTTGGGCAGCGCCTCGAGCGCGTCCTCGGCGGTGTAGATCCGCTCGTGGTGCTCGGTGCCGAGGAACTCGGCGACCTCGCGGGCGGCGATCAGGTCGGCGCTGTTCTCGGTGCCGACGGCGAAGGTCTTAAGCTGCTCGCCGCGCTCCTCGAGGTAGGGCGCGGCGATCGCCGCGACGAGGCTCGAGTCGAGCCCGCCGGACAGGAAGACGCCGACGGGCACGTCGCCCATCATCTGGCGCTCCACCGACTCGACAAGCTTCTCGCGCGTGGTCCGCAGGATCTCATCGGGGACGGGGGCACCGGGCTCACTGGGGCCCTCGAGCTGGTCGTGACCGGCTTCGGGGACGGCGTCGGCGAAGCGGACGAGGCCGCTCTCAGGCGTCCAGT
>JACCTJ010000177.1 GCA_013812485.1 Thermoleophilaceae bacterium | reverse complement strand
ACGCTCGACGGCACACCGCTGCCGCTGGACGCCGACGGCGAGTACCTGGGAGAGCACATGAGCGTGGATTACGGGGTGGCGCCCGCCGCCCTGCGCGTGCTGGCCTGAGAACGCACGTTCGCTTCGGTCCGGTGCGTAGACTCGGTTATGTGAAGTCCGAGCAGCGAGCTCCGAGCGACGAGATCGTCGTGTCGGGGGCGCGGGAGCACAACCTGAGGGATCTGCACCTCAGGCTGCCGCGCAATGCCCTCGTGGTGATCACGGGCCTGTCCGGGTCGGGCAAGTCCAGCCTCGCCTTCGACACGATCTACGCCGAGGGCCAACGCCGCTACGTCGAGTCGCTGTCGGCCTACGCGCGGCAGTTCCTGGGCCAGATGGACAAGCCCGACGTGGACTCGATCGAGGGACTGTCACCGGCCATCTCCATCGACCAGAAGACCACCTCACGCAACCCGCGCTCCACGGTGGGCACGGTCACCGAGATCTACGACTACCTGCGGCTGTTGTGGGCCCGGATCGGCCATCCCCACTGCTGCAACTGCGGCCGCCCGATCGCCGCCCAGTCCGCCGAGCAGATCGTGGACCAGGTCATGGCGTTCGAGGAGGGCACACGGTTCATGGTCGAGGCGCCGGTCATCCGGGGCCGCAAGGGCGAGTACGGCAAGCTGTTCGAGGAGCTGCGGGCCGAGGGCTTCACCCGCGTGAAGGTCAACGGCGAGCTCCGACGGCTCGAGGAGGCCATCGAGCTCGACAAGCGCTACAAGCACGACATCTCGGTGGTCGTCGATCGTTTGGTCATGCGGCCCGACCTGCGCAAGCGCCTGACCGACTCGATCGAGACCGCGGTGGCGCTCGCCGAGGGGCTGATCGATGTGGAGATGGTCGACACCGGAGCCGTGACCACGTACTCCGAGCGCTTCGCCTGCCTGCACTGCGGAACCTCGATGCCCGAGCTCGAGCCCCGCATCTTCTCCTTCAACTCCCCCCACGGCGCCTGCCCCCGCTGCACCGGCCTGGGGTCGCAGATGGAGATCGACCCGGATCTGATCGTGCCCGACCCTTCCCTGTCGCTGGCCCAGGGGGCAATCCTGCCCTGGTCCACCAGCGCATCGAACTACTACGAGCAGATGACCCAGGCCATCGCCGAGAAGTGGGAGGTGGACCTGGACACTCCGTGGGAGGACCTCTCCGACGATGTGCGCGACACCTTCCTCTACGGCACCGACGGCGAGCGGATCTACGTGAGCTACCGCAACCGCTACGGGCGCAAGCGGTCCTACATGACACGGTTCGAGGGCATCCTGCACAACCTGGAGCGCCGCTACCGCGAGACCGACTCCGACTACTCGCGGGAGAAGATCGAGGAGTACATGTCGGTCCGGCCCTGTCCCGAGTGCCACGGTTCGCGCCTGCGCCCCGAGAGCCTGGCCGTGAAGGTGGGCGGGCTGGGCATCGACCAGCTCACATCGATGTCCGCGCGGCGGACGATCGAGTGGTTCGACTCGCTGGCGCTGACCGACACCGAGCGGGCGATCGCGCGGCTGATCCTGCGCGAGATCGAGGAGCGGCTGCGCTTCCTCGACAACGTGGGCGTCGGCTACCTGTCGTTGGGGCGGGCGGCGGCCACGCTCTCGGGCGGCGAGGCCCAGCGGATCCGGCTGGCCACCCAGATCGGGTCGTCGCTGGTGGGCGTGCTCTACATCCTCGACGAGCCCTCGATCGGCCTGCACCAGCGCGACAACGAGCGCCTGATCGGCACGCTGGAGCGGCTGCGCGACCTGGGCAACACGGTGATCGTGGTCGAGCACGACGAGGGCACCATGCGCGCCGCCGACCACATCGTGGACATGGGGCCCGGCGCCGGCGAGCACGGCGGCGCCGTGGTGGCCGAGGGCCGCTTCGAGGACATCCTCGAGGTGCCCGGCTCGCTGACGGGGCAGTACCTGTCCGGCGCGCGCGAGATCCCCGTGCCGGCCAAGCGACGCCGCCCGTCGGGCTACCTGGAGATCGAGGGCGCGGCCCAGAACAACCTGCGCAACGTGAACGCCAAGGTGCCGCTGGGCGTGTTCTGCGCGGTCACGGGCGTGTCGGGGTCGGGCAAGTCGACTCTGGTCAACGAGGTGCTCTACAAGGCGGTGGCCAACCGCCTGCACCGCGCCAAGCTGCGACCAGGCGGTCACCGCCGCATCCGCGGCCTCGACCAGGTCGACAAGATCATCAACATCGACCAGTCGCCGATCGGCCGCACGCCGCGCTCGAACCCGGCCACCTACACCGGTCTGTTCGACCACATCCGGGAACTCTTCTCGCGCACGCAGGAGGCCCGCGCCCGCGGCTACAAGCCCGGTCGCTTCTCCTTCAACGTCAAGGGCGGCCGCTGCGAGGTCTGTCGCGGCGACGGTCAGATCAAGATCGAGATGCATTTCCTGCCCGACGTCTACGTGCCCTGTGAGCAGTGCGACGGGCGGCGCTACAACCGCGAGACGCTCGAGGTCCGCTTCAAGGGCAGGACGATCGCCGACGTGCTGGCCATGTCGATCGAGGAGGCGGTCGAGTTCTTCGCCAACATCCCGAAGATCAAGCGCCGCCTCCAGGCCCTGCACGACGTCGGGCTCGACTACGTGCGCCTCGGCCAGCCGGCCACCACGCTGTCCGGCGGCGAGGCCCAGCGGATCAAGCTGGCGAGCGAGCTCGCCAAGGTGGCCACCGGCCGCACCCTCTACATCCTCGACGAGCCGACCACGGGGCTCCACTTCGCCGACGTCGAGCGGCTGCTTCAGATGCTCGATCGTCTCGTCGACCAGGGCAACAGCGTGGTGGTGATCGAGCACAACCTCGACGTGATCAAGACGGCCGACCGGATCATCGACATGGGGCCCGAGGGCGGCGAGGAGGGGGGCCTGGTGACGGCCCACGGGACGCCGGAGGAGGTGGCCGCGGTCGAGGGCTCCCACACCGGGGCCTTCCTGCGCGATCTCGTGCCGGCCCCAGCGCCCCGGGCGCAGCGGCGCCAGAAGCAGGTCAGGCGCCCGAAGGTCTCGGCCGCGGCCTGACGGAGCGACCGAGGCGGGCGGCGCCGGACCGCTCGAAGCGCTAGAAGAGCCCGCGCGACGATGTTCGACCTCGACTCCCGCCCCAAGCTCTACCTCCAGAAGTGGCGTTGGTACGAGCGCAACACGCTTCCGTGGCGGCGCGCCCGCATCCACCTGCACATGCTCCGCCGGCAGGCCTTCGTGCGCTGGCCGATCCAGGGCAATGTGCTCGAGGCGCTCGACGACGGACGCCTCGAGGTCGGACGGCACAGCTTGTTCGAGCCGCAGTGCTGGATCACCATCGCCCCGGGGGGTCGCGTGCGGATCGGCGAGGGCTGCTTCCTCAACCTAGGCACGATGGTGGCCGCCCAGCACGAGGTCACGATCGGCAGCCACACCATGATCGCCAACGGCGGCTTCGTCTCCGACGCCTCGCACCGCTTCGACGACCCCGACGTCCCGGTCCCGTGGCAGGGCTTCACCTCGAAGGGGCCGACCCGCATCGGCGCGAACTGCTGGCTCGGCGCCAACGTCGTGGTGACAAGCGGGGTCACGATCGGCGACCGCTGCGTGATCGGGGCGAACTCGGTGGTGACCCAGGACCTCCCGCCGCGGACGATCGCCGCCGGGGCCCCGGCTCGCCCGATCCGCTCGATCGAGTACGACGAGGACCGCCCGGTGCCTCCGGCCCCGGAGATCGGGGGAGGCTGATCGGCCTGTTCATCCTCCTGTAAGCGGTTCGCCGCGTAGCCGGTGCCGCCTTTGGGGAAGCGAGAGGGAGCTCATCGACTCTCGAACTCCGGAGGCTGACCTTGTCCGACCGATATGACGCCGTGGTCATCGGCGCCGGCCCCGCCGGGCGGGGCGCCGCCGGCCAGCTCGCGAGCGAGGGGCTGCGCGTCGCGGCGTGCGAGCGCGAGCTCGTGGGCGGCGAGTGCCCGTACTGGGCCTGCATCCCCAGCAAGGCCCTGCTGCGCCCGCCCGAGGCTCGGGCCGACGCGCGGCGCGCCGCCGGTCTCGGTGAGCCCGAGCAGCGCTATGCCGAGATCGCGGCCTACCGCGACGAGCTGGTCCGCCACCTCGACGACTCGGCGCCGGCCGAGGCGCTCGAGAAGAAGGGCATCGACCTCTACCGTGGCGTGGCCCGCATCGCCGGCGCCGGCCGCGTCGAGGTCGGGGACCACACGCTCGAGACCGAGCGCATCCTCATCGCCTGCGGCACCGTCTCGAGCGTCCCGGCGATCGACGGTCTCGAGCAGGCGGGCTATTGGACCAACCGCGAGGCGACGACCCTGTCGGAGATCCCCGAGTCGGTGGTGGTCCTCGGCGGGGGCCCGGTGGGCGTCGAGCTGAGCCAGATGCTGCGCCGGTTCGGGGCCGAGGTGACCCTTATTCAGGCCTCCGGGCACCTGCTAGCGCGCGAGGACGCGCGCGTCGGCGAGCTGCTTGCCGAGGCGCTGCGCGAGGACGGGATCGACGTGCGCGCCGCAACGCGGGCGGCCTCGGTGGCGCGCGAGCAGGACGGCCGGCGGACCGTTTCGCTCGAGGGCGGCGGTGAGGTCTCGGCCGCCGAGCTGCTGGTGGCCATCGGGCGCACGCCGCGCACCGACGAGCTCGGGCTCGAGGCCGCGGGCATCGAGCCCGGCGAGCGCGGCGAGATCGCGGTTGACGAGCGCTGCCGCGCGGGCGAGGGGATCTGGGCCATCGGCGACGTGACCGGGACCATGCCCTTCACGCACGTCGCCTCGTACCAGGCCCGTGTGGCCTGTGCCGACATCCTCGGTCGCGAGGCGCGGACCGATTACGCGGCCATCCCGCGGGTGGTGTTCTGCGACCCGGAGATCGCCGCCGTCGGCCTGTCCGCGGACGACGCCCGCGGACAGGGCATCGACGTGGCCACGAGCCGGCTCGACCTGGTCGACGCGATCGCCCGGCCGATCACCTATGAGCAGGAGCCGCGCGGACAGGAGCTCGAGATCGTGGCCGATCGCGAGCGCGGCGTGCTGGTCGGCGCGTGGGCGGTCGCTCCGCTCGCGGGCGAGTGGATCCACCAGGCCGCGATGGCCATCAAGCTCCGCGCCCCGCTCGAGATCCTGCGCGACACGGTGTCCCAGTTCCCGACCTACAGCGAGGGGTTCACGGAAGCGGTGCGCGCGCTCGAGGTCTGAGCGCGTCAGGGGCGTCGCCCAGGCGGCGGTCGGCGAGGGCGCCAACGATCGGCCAGCCCCGGGCCGCGCCGCTCAGGCCGGCGCCCTGGGGAGCCGAACGCTATGGGGGAGATGCCACCGTCTGCCTTCGAGCGCGCGGGCGCGCGAGCGCGCGGGGTCGAGTCCCTCGAGGAGCCCGACCGCGGTACGAGCGCGTCGGTGGGGACTCGGACCCTCGTCCCGTTCGGCATCTGTCTCCTGGCCATCGTCGTGGTCGTGGGCCTCGGCGCGACGCTGCTCGCGCGCGAGTCGGTCGACCGCGAGCTCGAGGCCCGGGCGAGCACCGCCGCTCGTCTGCTCGACACGAGCATCGCCCGCTCGCGGGCACGTCTGGCCGCCGACGCCGAGGACCTCGCGCGGGGGAGCCGGGGCCGCGCAGAGACCGGCACGAACGCGAGGGAGGCGCTCGAGCTCGAGGTCGTCGACTTCGCCATCGAGCATCGCCTCGCCCACGCTTCGGTCGCCGAGCGAGGGCTGGCGGTCGTCGACGGACGCCCTCATTGGCGAGCCCTGCCGCTCGCCCGGCAGCTCGTCCGCCGGGCGAGCGCCGCAGGCGGGACTGCCACCGCGACCGGGCTCTCGGGGCGCGGGGAGCCGCTGGTGCTCGCCGCCGCCGAGGTGAAGGGACAGCCGGAGCGTCGTGTCCTCCTCGGGCGGGCCATGGACCGCCGCTTCCTGGCCGAGGCCGAGGCCCCGCTCGGGGTCCTCATGCAGATCGAGGCCGGCGGTCCCGCCGAGCGCCCGCGCTGGGGCGAGCGGCTGCGAACCGTCAGCCTCCCGCTGCGCCTGACCGATCCGAGGACGGCGCGGTTGGATGTCACCCTCTCGAGTCAGCCGCTGCACCAGGCGGTACGCGGCGCCGGGTTGGTGGCGGCCGGGTGCGGGCTGCTCGTCGTCGTCGTCCTGCTCGGGTTCCTGGGCGCGCTCCTGCGTCGTTCGGTGCTCCGCCCGCTGGGAGCGCTGAGGGGGCGATCGAGCGCACAGAGGCGGGCGACTACGACGTTCACCTGCCGCTGGTCGGGGCCGCCGAGGTGCGCACCGTGTCCGACGCCTTCAACCGGATGTGCCGGATGGTCGACCAGCAGCGCTCAGGTCTCGAGGTCCTGGCCACCACCGACTCGCTCACCGGTCTGGCGAACCACCGCACCTTCCACGACGCCCTGACCTCGGCGTCGGCGTCCGCGGCCCGGGGCGAGGCGAGCTTCGCCCTGATCTGCCTCGATCTCGATCGGTTCAAGCAGCTGAACGACTCCTGTGGGCACCCGCGCGGAGACGAGGTCCTGCTGCGGCAGGTGCCGCGCGGCAGCGATCTCGCCGGCCGCATCGGTGGCGAGGAGTTCGGGATACTCCTGGCCGGGGCGGATGCGCAGGCCGGCTTCGAGGTCGCGGAGCGGGTCCGCGAGGCGATCAAGACGATCGAGGTCGACGGCTTTCGCGTCGACAGCTCCGCGGGCGTCGCGGCCAGCCCCGATGACGCCACCGACGCCGGCCGGCTGATGGATCTCGCCGACGCCGCCCTCTACCAGGCCAAGCTCGCGGGACGAGGCCGGACCTGTCGATTCGATCCGCGGATCTCAGGCCCCGGGGCGGTCGAGGAGCGCCGCGCGCTGGTCGGCGAGCTGCTGAGCCATCCGGAGAGCGTCCTGTCGCTGTTTCAGCCGATCGTCGAGCTCGAGCGCGGATCCGTGGTGGGCTACGAGGCCCTGACGCGCTTCGCCAGCGACCGCGGCACGGCCCCGAGCGACTGGTTCGACCTGGCCCGCAACTGCGGCCTGGGCCCCGAGCTGCAGGCGCTTGCCGTTGCGCGCGCCCTCGCGGTGTCCGACCGACCGACCGGCGCCTGGGTGTCGGTCAACGTCGACCCCGCGGTGCTGGCCTCCGAGCCGGTCCGGGCCGCGCTGCCGCACGACCTGCGCGGCATCGTGATCGAGCTCACCGAGCAGGCGCTCCCGCCCGAGGACCGCGACCTCCAGCGCGAGCTCGAGGACCTGCGCGCGCGGGGCGCCCGGATCGCCCTGGACGACGCGGGAGCGGGATACGCCGGGCTCTCCCACGTGGTGCGCGTGCGTCCCGATCTGATCAAGCTCGACCGCTCGCTCGTCGTCGACGTCGAGCACGATCACGTTCGCTTGGCCCTGATCGAAGCCTTCGTGAGCTTCGCGCGCCGCATCGGGGCGCAGGTGTGCGCCGAGGGGATCGAGAGCTCCGAGCAGCTCGCTGCGCTCGTCGAGGCCCGGGTCATGCTCGGCCAGGGCTATCGGCTCGGCCCGCCCGCCCCGGCATGGCCGAGGGTCTCGGCGGAGATCGCGGGCGGCTCGCCGGCTGACGAGGACAGCCGCGCGCGACGGGTCCGGACGGCCGTCGCCGGCAGCCAATTCGTCCAGGCGGCGCGCTCTCGACTCGAGCCACGGCGATGGTCGGTCGATATCGATGTGGATGGACGACTCGGTCGATTGCGGTTCCGCCCTCCAATCCGCTTGAGGCGACCCGGCCATGCTCGGCGCAAATCGGAAAGCTTGCCGGCGGTCTCACCGGTGGTCAGCTGGCTGCCACGGCGGCGGCGGTGGTCGCGGTCGGTGCCGGAGCCGTCGGAGTCGGCGGCGTGCTCGAGAGCCACGACGAGCCTGAGCGGGTCGTCCGCGATCCCCGGGTCGATCCCGGAGCGGGCGGCCCACGCGGCCCCCAGGGCCGCCCGGCCCTGAGTGTTCGGGGAAGACCGGGGCCACGCGGGCGTGCGGGGCCGCCGGCCGCTTCGAGCCGGC
>JACCTJ010000146.1 GCA_013812485.1 Thermoleophilaceae bacterium | reverse complement strand
AAGCGTGTCGAGCGCACCGGCTTTGGCCAGTACCTCTTCTACGACTGGGCCAAGGAGCCCGGCTGGGACCTCGACCCCAACCAGATCCTCGTCACCGGTCGCAACTTCGGCTGCGGCTCCTCACGCGAGCACGCCCCCTGGGCGCTCCAGGACTACGGATTCAAGGCGCTCGTCGCCCCCTCCTTCGCCGACATCTTCTACTCGAACTGCACGAAGATCGGGATGCTCCCGGTGCCGCTGCCCGAGGAGGAGGTCGAGGCGCTGATGGCCGCCGAGGAGGCCGAGATCGACCTCGAGGCCGAGGTCGTGCGCTTCGCCGGGCGCGAGGTCCCGTTCGACATCGATCCCGATCTGCGCCACCGGCTGCTCAACGGGCTCGACGACATCGGGATCACGCTGCAGTCGGGCGAGGCGATCGAGCGCTACGAGGCCGAGCGCGAGCGGGCGGGGCCGGTGACCACGGAGCTGTGAGCGAGACCGCCGCCGCGAACGCGGGGCGCGACTGGGACGCGGCGAGCTACGACCGCATCTCGGACCCCCAGTACGCCTGGGCGCTCGAGGTGCTGGAGCGACTCCCGCTCGCCGGCGACGAGACCGTCCTCGACGCCGGCTGCGGCAGCGGGCGCGTGACCGAGCTGCTGCTCGAGCGACTTCCCCGCGGACGCGTGATCGGCGTCGATGCCTCCGAAGCGATGATCGACCACGCCCGGCGGGCTCTGGGAGCACGGGCGATCCTGCGCGTGGGCGACCTCGCTCGGTTCCGGGTCGACCGGAATGTCGACGCCATCTTCTCTAACGCCGTCCTGCACTGGATCGCCGATCACGACGCGGTCTTCGGGGCTTTGTTCGCCGCCCTGCGCCCGGGCGGCCGGCTGGTGGCCCAATGCGGCGGGGCCGGCAACGTGGCCGCGCTCGGGGAGGCGACCCGCGCAGTGCTCGGCCGGGAGCCGTTCGCCGCACAGGCCCGCCCGCCCGCCAGGGCCTGGAACTTCGCCACGCCCGAGGACACGCGGGCGCGGCTCTCCATGGCTGGTTTCGACGACGTCCAAGCGTCGCTCGAGCCGAAGCGGGTGGCAGTGGGGCGGGAGTTCCTGCGGACCGTCAACCTCGGCCCCCACCTCGAGGGGCTCCCCGAGAGCCTCCACGGCGACTTCGTCGATGCCGTCGCCGCGGAGCTCGGTGACCCGCTGGAGCTCGACTACGTCCGCCTCAACATCGATGCGCGGCGGCCCGCTCGATGACGCGGCGCGCTATTCGGCGGAAGGCCCGCAAGCGTGGCGGGCACAGATCCGATGCGCGCAGGAAAGCCGATGGGGGAAGGCGATTCGCGATCACCGCCTTCGTCATCTTCGCCGTCATCGCCGCGGTCGCCGCCGTGTTGTGGAACGACTGGAGGCACGCCCTGGCCGCCGCCGGGTTCGTCGCCGGTGCCGGACTCATGCTCGCCCGCCCGGAGATCGAGGACCGCCGCAGGTTGCAGTTCGCCATTCCGCCTGGCGGCGCGGAGCGCATCGCTCTGCCGGTCGCCTGCGGGGCGACGGTCGGGCTCATCCGCCTCGCGCAGGTGACCGCCGGAACCGACAACCCGCCCGTGTACCTGTTGACCGCCTTCCTGTGTTGGGGCTTGTCGCTCGGTGCCGCCTGGGCGAGCAGCTCACTCGCCGAGGGCGAGCTCCGCTAGTCGTGGTGCCACTCGCCCGCGGGCAACGGCTCACGCGAACAGTAGGTTCTTGCCGATGCACTCAAAGGGCGAGCCCGGCGACCGCGAGCATTCTGTTTCAGGCGGGTCCCGCATGAGCGCCCGCATCGTCGCCCTCCCCGGCGACGGCATCGGTCCCGAGGTCACCGGCGCCGCCCTCTCCGTCCTTCATCGCCTCGGCGACTTCGAGGTGACTGAGCACCTCATTGGCGGGACCTCGATCGACGCCCACGGCGCTTCGCTCACCGAGGAGACGCTCGAAGCCTGCCGCGCCGCCGACGCCGTCCTCCTCGGGGCCGTCGGCGGCCCGAAGTGGGACTCGACCGACCCCGCCGCGCCGCGCCCCGAGCAGGGCCTGCTCGCACTGCGCAAGGGACTCGAGCTCTTCGCCAATCTGCGGCCCATTCGGCCCAGCGCCGCTCTGCTCGACTCGAGCCCGCTCAAGCGCGAGCGCATCGAGGGCACCGACCTGCTCGTGGTCCGCGAGCTCACCGGCGGGATCTACTTCGGCGAGCGCGGGCGCACCGGCGGCGGCTCGGCTTTCGACACCTGCACGTACACGATCCCGGAGATTGAGCGCATCACTGAGGTCGCCTTCCGCTCCGCGCGCCGGCGCGTGACGAGCGTTGACAAGGCCAACATCCTCGAGACCTCGCGGCTGTGGCGCGAGACGGTCGAGCGCTACGCCGGCGACCTGCGCCGCGCCGCCCGCGGCGACGCGGCCGACCCACGCGACGACGAGATCGAGCTCGAGCACATGCTCGTCGACAATGCCGCCATGCAGCTCGTCGGCCGCCCGCGCGACTTCGACGTGATCCTGACCGAGAACATGTTCGGCGACATCCTCTCCGACGAGGCGGCGATGCTCACCGGCTCGATCGGGATGCTTCCCAGCGCCTCGCTCGGAGCGCCCGGGACCCCCGGGCTGTTCGAGCCCGTGCACGGCTCGGCGCCCGACATCGCCGGCACCGGGCGGGCCAACCCGCTGGCGATAATCGGTTCGGTGGCCATGCTGCTGCGCCACGGCCTCGGTCGCCCCGAGGAGGCGGACGCCCTGGACGCGGCGATCGACGCCGCGCTCGAAGGCGGCCTGCGCACCGCCGACCTCGGTGGCGAGGCGAGCACGGAGGAGGCGACCGCGGCAGTGCTCGAGCGCCTTCGCACAGCCTTCACGTGACCTGTCGGCTGTCCCTCGACGACCGCAACGGCGGGGTCAACAGCGGCGTGATCCCCGGCGCATCGGTGATCGTGCACGCCGATGAGGACCGTGGGGACGAGCAGGCGCCCCCGGGTACGCCCGGCCGCCTTGACGTGCCGGGGGCTGCGCCCTACGCCGGCGGCGCCCGTGCCGCCTGTGGCATCATCGAGTTCGAGGGTCGCGCGGACGAGGACGACAACGACTGAGTCGATCGCGCTCGGTCGTACCGAGCCGTATGAGCACCCATACGCCGCACGAGGAGCCGCCTCCGGGCGGCTCTTCGGGTGCCGCGTATCATGCCTCCGTATGAGCCAGGCCGACTACATCTGGATGAACGGCGACTTCGTCCCCTGGGACGAGGCGCAGGTGCACGTGCTCACCCACGCCCTGCACTACGGGACCGGCGTCTTCGAGGGCATCCGCGCCTACGAGACCGAGCGCGGGCCGGCGATCTTCCGCCACCACGAGCACCTCGAGCGCCTCA
>JACCTJ010000253.1 GCA_013812485.1 Thermoleophilaceae bacterium | reverse complement strand
CGTCGGGCGAGAAGTCGGCGCGCGGGCCGTCCTCGGCGTTCAGGGCGCACGCGAGCAGCTTCGCCAGGCTCGTCTTGCCGGTCCCGCGCGAGCCCACGAACAGATAGGCGTGATGGACCTTGCCGAGCTCGATCGCGTTTCGCAGCGTGCGCACGATGTGCTCCTGTCCCACCACGTCGTCGAACGAGCGCGGGCGGTGGCGACGATAGAGCGACAGCACGGGCTGGATGCTAGCCGTGCGAAGGCCGCCGGCGGCGGCCGGCCGGCGCCGTTCCGCGGTCGGAGCGAGAACACCACGGCGGGCGGCTGCGTGGCGGCCGTGAGCGCCGCCCCGGCGAGGAACGCCGAGCCCGCGCGGCCCTCCGGAGCGCTCGCGCCCGCCGCTAGTGACCTTTCCGCCCGTACGGCGAGCGCAACCAAGAGGCGGGGGTCTCAACATGCCGAAGGCGGGACGGAAGCTCATGCTTGTTGTGGGAGCGCTGGTGCTCCTCAGCGTGCCGGCGGGGGCCGAGGCGGCGCGGCGCCAATCAGTCACACGGGAGCCGCCGCAGACCAACAACTCAGACCAGGGCGGCGGCGTTCTCCTGGCCAACCGCCCTGGAGGCTTCTACATGGGCCGGCTGACGGTGGGCGAGCGCGTCGACCGCCACTCCACCTACACGTCGAAGTCGAACAACAGCCAGTACCACTACGGCTACGCCATCGGCGACGTCGGCCAGTGCCTGTGGCTCGGGCCCTCACGCACCACCTATGGGTTCGCCGGCTACCTCAGCTCGAGCTACTCGAACGTCTCGAACCGGTGCAGTAGTTCGCAGCGCAACTGGCTCCAAGGCAACAGCGGAGGCAACATCGGCAGTCACTTCAACTGCCCTGCAAACTCGCGGGCGACCTTCGGCACGCGCACGGAGATGAAGGAACGGGCCGGCCTCTATTACAACCTCGCGTGGAACGGGACCAACCCGACCGGCGGCTCGGCGCGCGACCTCAAGGCCTACCTCGAGCCAGGCACGGAGGTTTGGTACCGCTACACGACCAGAGACCGCCAGAAGTCGGTCGTGTTCGTCAACGGCGTGGGCTGGGGCTTCGTCGTGGCGTCGAAGGTCCCCCACGCCTCCGGCCGCTGGAGCCGCCCAGGCGGACCCGAGATGTCCTGCTGGCAGTCCGGCTAGGGCCGGAGGCTCTTACCATGTCCAAGCGGACACGCAGGCTCGTCCTCGTCATGGGAGCGATGCTGCTCCTCGTCGTTCCCGCGGTCGCGGACGCCGCCCGAAGGCACTCGGTCACCCGCCATCCGCCACAGACCAACAACTCCGACAAGGGTGGCGGGGTGCTGCTGGCCAACCGCCCCGGCGGGTTCTACATGGGCGGCTGACCGGCGGCGAGCGCATCGACCGCCACGACACCTACACGTCGAGAGCAAACCGCAGCCAGTACCACTTCGGCTACGCCATCGGCGACGTCGGCCAGTGCCTGTGGCTCGGGCCCTCACGCACCACCTACGGGTTCGCCGGCTACCTGACTCGCCGTTACCAGAGCGTCTCGAACCGCTGTTCGCAGTCGCAGCGGCACTGGCTCGGGGGCCGCAGCGGCGGCAACATCGGCAGCCACTTCAACTGCCCCGCCAGCTCGCGGGCGACCTTTGGCACGCGGACGAGGATGAGGCGCAGGGCCGGCCTCTACTACAACCTCGCCTGGAATGGGACCAACCCCACCGGCGGGGCGGCCCGCGACCGCCGAGCGACTCTCCGCGCCGGCACGAGGGTCTGGTACCGCTACACCACGAGAGACCGCCAGAAGTCGGCGGTGTACACACCTCGCTACGGCTGGGGCTTCGTGGTGGCCTCGAAGGTGCCGCATGTGTCCGGGCGGTGGGGTCGTCCGCCGGGCCCGAGCCGGACTCCCTGCTCGCGCTCTGGCTGAGGCGGGATAGGGCGCGGTCGGCTAGCTGCCCCGCCGGACGATGAGGCAGACTGCTTCGCGCGGAGATGAGCTACGGCGAGATCCTCAAGACGGCGTTCGCGATCACCCGGCGCAACCGCTACCTATGGTTCTTCGGGCTCTTCGCCGGCGTCCCGGCGGGCTTCAACTTCCCGACGAACTTCAGCCCACCGAGCGACGGTGGGGAGAATCCCTTCGCAGAGGGAATCCCGTCGATCGATCCTGGGGTGATCA
>JACCTJ010000252.1 GCA_013812485.1 Thermoleophilaceae bacterium | reverse complement strand
GGCCCGAACGCGGAGCCGGTGAAGATCGACGCCGGCAAGCCCCTGTTCGGGCAGCGGTCGCTCACCCGGCGCCTCGCGCGCACCGTGTTCTTCGGCGCTGCGCCGACGATCGGCTCGGCCCACAAGGGGCTCGAGACCCAGCGCGTGTTCCTCGGGACGGCGATACCGGGCGACGTGCCGGGCAACTTCCACTCCGCGCTCGCCGCGCTGGCCGACCGCGCGACGTACTTCTACAGCGCCGGCGGCCGGTACTGGTACGACCTCCAGGCCAACATCTCACGGCGCGCGAAGGACCTGGCCGAGCGACTGCACGCCGAGGACGTCTACGCCGAGATCGCGCGGCGCCTGAACGACCAGGCGAAGACCCGTGGTGCGTTCGCGGGCGTCCACGTGTGCCCCGAGGATGCGGCCGACATCCCGGACATCGACGAGGCCCGCCTGGTCATCCTGCACCCCAAGCTCAACTACAAGCGCGGCGTCAGCGACTCCGACGCGGTCGAGTTCGCCAAGGTAGCGGCCGAGCATCGAGGAGCAGCGAACCGGACGCACCGCAACATGCTGGTCTACCTCGCGGGTGATCGCGACCGGATGGAGGAGCTCGAGCGCTCGGTGCGCGAGTACCTCGGCTGGTCGGAGATCCTGGCCAGGGAGGATGATCTCGACCTCACCACAAGCCAGCGCAACCAGGCGACCGAGCGGCGGGCAAAGGCCGGCGAGACGGCCGGCGCGCGCCTGCTGGGCGCCTACCAGTGGGCGCTCGTTCCGAGCGGGCAGCCGATCGAGATCCAGCCGACGAAGGTCGAGGGCCAGGCGGCGTCCCTGGCCGAGCGCGTCAGCCGCCGTCTGGGCAACGACGGGGCGCTGGCCGTCCAGCACGCCGCTCCGGCGATCCGCCATCAGCTCGACACCGCCGCGGCCAAGCTGTGGGGGGAGGGGCACATGACTGTGGGCACGCTGTGGCGGCTGTATGCCGAGTACCCCTACATGCCGCGGCTGCGCGACCGCGTCGTGCTCGACGAGGGTTTGACCGGGCCGCAGCTGCTGTGGGAGCAGGAGGGCTTTGCGCTCGCCGACGGCTACGACGAGGCGAGCGGGAAGTACCGCGCGCTCGTCCTGCCGACGGACGATATGACGGTCGCGGTGACCGACTCCACGCTGATCGTGCGGCCGGAGCGCGCGAGCGCCCAGCGCGCGACCGAGCTGCCGGAGGTGCCGCCCGAAGGAGCTGGCCCGGGTCCGGGGCCCGGCCCCGGGCCGGAGCGGCCACCGCCCCCGGTCCGGGGAAAGACACGCTTCTTCGGCAGTAAGCGCCTGCAGGCGGACCGCTACGCGACGGACTTCAAGAAGCTGGCCGACGAGGTGCTCGGGCCGCTCGGCGCGACCCCCGATGTGACGTTGCACGTCACGATTGAGATCGAGGCGACCGCACCGGGCGGATTCGACGACTCGAAGGTCCGAACGGTGGCCGAGAACGCAGCGACGCTGAAGTTCGAGCAGAGCGGGTTCGAGGAGAGCTGAAACTCCTGGCGGCTAACGACTGCGGGGCGCGGCGCTTGTGCGAGGACGCCAGTGCATCTGAGCGATCGTCGCGGCGGCTCGCGAAGGAAATGATCTGAGACAAGGGTGGGCCGAAAGAGGCAAGCGCTTCGCCTGATCCCGCGCCGAGGCTCCGGGCGAAGCGACCTACGCGGCGCCCTGCCCCGATCGCCCCCGCTGGGGCTGCGTCACTTGGGCCCCCGACGTCCGCATAGACGATTATGCGTATAAACGGCTAGGCTGCCGGTCATGCTCTTCGCAACTCCCCCGAACACGAAGACAGTCACACGTCAGCTCGCCGAGCTCGACGAGCTGCGCAACCACCTCGGCGACCAGGCCGGGATCGCCGGCCCATGGCTCGGCAGCTTGCGCCGGCAATGGCGCGCATCCTTGGCGGAGAGCTCGATCGAGATCGAGGGCTTCCGTGTCCCCGAGGACGAGAGGCTCGCGATCGCCAGTGGCGACGAGCCGCCGGATCCCGACGACGGCGACCGCATGGCGCTGTCGTGCTACGCCCGCGCGATGGACCACGTCGGCGTCATGTCCGACGATCCGGTCTTTCGGTGGCTCGACCGAGTCATCCTCGACCTGCACTTCGACGCGTGCTACTTCCAGAAGGATGAGGAGCCGGGCCAGTACCGGCGGCGCGGCATCGAGGTGACCAGCGCGCGGGGCGGGCCTCCCGCGTACGTCGGACCGCCGCATGAAGCGGTGCCGGAGCTAATGGGCGAGGTCGTCGAATGGCTCGATAGCGGCGACCTCGACGCCCACGTCGCCGTCCGTGCCGCGATGGCGCACTTGCACGTCATCTCCGTGCACCCGTTCCGCGATGGCAATGGCCGAGTCTCGCGCATCGTCCAGTCGCTGGTGCTCGCCCGCGAGGGCCTGCTCGCACCGGAGTTCCTCTCGATCGAGGATTACCTGGGCCACAACACTCAGGCGTACTACGCGACCCTCCAGAAGGTTCAGGGCGGCAGGTACCGGCCCGAGCGTGATGCCGCCCCCTGGGCGCGGTTCTGTGTGCAGGCCCACGTCGAGCAGGCCCGCCGCCGGCTCGAGCAGCTGGCCGAGGCCGGGGACCGCTGGTCCTTCCTCGAAGAGCTCGTCGAGCGACGCAACTGGCCCGACCGGCTCGTCATCGCCCTCGAGCAGAGCCTCTTTCGGGGCGTCGACCGCGCCTCGTATGCGGCAGAGGCGGACGTATCGGCGCCGACAGCGAGCAACGACTTCAGGCGACTCCTCGACGCGGCTCTCGTCGTCCAGCGGGGTAGGGGCCGCACCACCCGCTACTTCGCGAGCGAGAGCCTGCGCAGCGACATCCGCCGCCGGCTCGGCGAGGGACGTCGCGGACCGGACGGCATCGAGTGACGTGACGCGCCTGGGCGATACGAAGGATGCGCAGGAGCGCGATTCGACCCCTGATTCGCGTCCATGCGTTACAAGAGACACTGAGACCCGCATAGACAGCGCGCAGTCTGGTAGCGCACTCGGCTGGCGGCCGAGCGGTCGCTGGTTCAACATCCAGTCGGCCCCGATTCGTCAGCCCCGCGTCTCTGAGACCATGGACACTCGGTGTCCCCATCCGAGAGCAAGCGCGAAGCGGTCGAGACGGCGGCCA
>JACCTJ010000081.1 GCA_013812485.1 Thermoleophilaceae bacterium | reverse complement strand
CACGGGTTTCGCTCGCCTCGCCTGTGCGCAGCGCCGAAACGCGGCGATCAGGAAACCCGGACACGACGTGGAGCAGCTCTATCGATAGGACTCGGAGCTGCTCAGGCCGACGGTGAGCTACAGCTCGTGCGCGAGCCGGCGCGGCGCGCCCCTGCAATCAGGGTCGGCCCACGACGTGATGGGCGCCGCGTCGAAGCTCGGGGGGTGGGACTCGAACCCACAACGACTCGGTTAACAGCCGAGCATTCTGCCAATTGAATTACCCCCGACCGTTGTGTCAGGCATTATCGGTCAGCCCAACCGGTCAGCAGCTGTCGATTGGTCAATGGTAGCGATCCCGCCCTCTATCTCGGCGTGGCAGTTGGCGCACACGAGCATGCATTTCTGCGCCTCCACACGCGCGCGTGCCATCGAGCGCGCGAGGCCGCGATCCCCGAGCCCGAACGCCTTCTCGCCCGGGTCGTGATGATGGAACTGGAGTGCGCCGGCGAACCGCTCGTACCCGCAGAGGCTGCACCGGCCGCCCGCCTCTGACACGAGCACAGCTTTGACACGCCGCCTGCGCGCCGTCACCGCTTCGACGCGGCATCGCTTGCAGCGGTAGCGCCTGCCGGCGGCTACGGCCACGTGCTGTGTATAACCATGCTTGCGGCAGCGCCGGAGCAGCACGGCCGGGCGGTCGGCGAGCGAAGCGGGCCTGGCGTGGATGGTGGCCAGCTCGTGCTTCCCGAGCCAGTAGCGGATGGTCGTCCCGCCGCGGCCCAGCCGCTCCGCTATCTGCTGGACGGAGAGGCCGTCGGCAACCAGGGGCTCCAGCGTCTCGCGGGCTATGCCGCCGCGTGCCGTGTGCTTCGGCGCGTGGGAGGAGGCCAGGTCGTGGCGGTTGACCCAGTAGGCCACCGTGCTCGGGTGGCGGCCGACGTCGCGGGCGATCGCCTCGATCGAGGCGCCCTTGGCGAGTCGGGTCGCCAGCCACGGCTTGTCCATGAGACGAACACTAGTTCGTGTGCCGGACGGAACCGCTCCGGGTCAAGCGACGATCTTGGCTGTTCAGCCTGCCGTTGCAGCGGTCCATCACCCGGCCTCCCCCATCAGCTCCGCGAGTTGCTCCCGCACGCGCTCACGCTCGGCCAACAGCGTGCGCTGGCCATCGTAGTCGCGCTCGCGCGCGGCGGCGCGCAGATCGCGATCGGCGCGACGCAGCTCGAGCTGGAGGAAGCTGAGACGCAGCACCGGCTCCGAGGATGGTTCGGCCTCCGCGAGCATCGCGATCTCGGTGATTAGTGCAGCGAGACTCTCGTCCTCCGGAAGATCGGCGAGCGGGTCGGAGAGATGCTCGAGGAGGTGGTCGCGTACGGGTAGGAGGCGCTCGGACAGGTAGCCCGCTCCTGCCCGCTCGAGCAGCTCGCGGCCCGGAGTGGGCTCGCCGACGCACATTGCGAGGAACGCCTGCTCGGCATGCTCGGCCGGGGCCCGCGTGGCCGGTTCTGGAGGGCGCGGAGCGCTGGCTCCGCTGTCCGCTCCAGGCGGCCCCGGATCGCGCGAGCTCGAGGCGTCTGCGCCGTTGCGAGCGCCGGCGCCGCCTCTCGCTGCGATCGAGGCGCCCGTCACGTACGACGCCGGCACCTCGAGCCGGTCGGTCACCCGCCGCACCAGCTCGTCGCGCACGACGCTGCGCTCCGGCGTCGCCGCCACGAGCGGGCGGATGAGCTCGAGCGCCCGGTCGCGCCCGTGGGTGCTCGCGAGATCGGCGCCGTCGAGCACGCGCCCGGCTTCGAACTCCGGCACCGAGACGGCCGCCGAGAGCAGCCGCTCGAACGCCGCGGCGCCCTTCGCGGCCACCAGCTCGGCGGGATCGCTGCCCTCGGGCAGCGCGACCACGCGCAGCTCCATCCCCCGCTCGGTCGCAGCGCGCGCGGCCCGGAGCATCGCCTCCTGTCCCGAGGCGTCGGCGTCGAGTGCCATGAGCACGGTGGTCGCTGCGCGGCCGAGCTCGGTGAGCTGCTCGGGGGTCAGGGCGGTCCCCATGATGGCCACGGTCTCCTCGACCCCCGCACCGTGCAGGGCGAGCACGTCGGTGTAGCCCTCGACGACCACCACCCGCCCGGCCTTGGCCGCCGGCGCCCGGGCATGGTCGATCCCGAACAGATGACGGCCCTTCCGATACAGCTCGTTCTCGGAGCTGTTCAGGTACTTCGGCTTCTGCGAGTCGCGGACCGCGCGCGCACCGAAGCCGAGCACGCGGCCGCGCGGGTCGGTCAGCGGGAAGGTGATGCGCGCGCGGAAGCGGTCGAAGTAGCCGCCGTCGCGACCGGGTTGCGCGACCCCGGCGGCGACCATCTCCGCGGGCGCGTAGCCGTCGCGCTGACCGGCGACCAGCACTCGGTTCCACGCGCTCGGCGCGTAGCCGACGCGAAACGTCCGCAGGGTCTCGTCGGAGAGCCCGCGCTCGGCCAGATGGGCGCGGGCGCCTCGCGCCTCGGCCGCGTCCCACAGAAACCGCGCGTAGAAGGTCGCGGTGCGGTCGAGCAGGCGCATCAGCCGGTCGCGGCGGCGACGGTCTTCCTCGGCCCGCGGGTCCTCGTCCTCGCGCTCGAGCTCCACGCCGTAGCGCTCGGCCAGGTGCTCGATCGCCTCGGCGAAGTCGAGGCCCTCGGTCTCGCGCACGAACTTGATCGAGTCGCCCGACTCCCCGCAACCGAAGCAGTGGTAGAGCGCGTGCTCGGCGTTGACCGAGAAGGACGGCGTGCGCTCGTCGTGGAAGGGGCAGAGGCCGACGTGGCGCGTGCCGACCCGGCGCAGGTCGGTGCGCGCGCCGACGAGCTCGACCATGTCGACCGCTTCCTTGACGCGCTCGACCGATCCGCGCGTGAACAGAGCCATGCTGGGGCTCAGGATGGCACGACCGCGACTCGACCCGGCTGCGAGACCGCGGGATCGTCCTGCTCGCCGAGCTCGGCGTAGGCCCGCTCCGCGTAGCGGTCGGTCATGCCCGCGATCCAGTCGGTCACGCGCTCGGGCTCGGAGGCGCCCGGCGTGAGCGCCGCCGGCGGTCGCCGCGAGCACGCCTCGAACAGCGTGGAGAGGATCCGCTCGATGCGCTCGTGCTGCGAGCGCATCGCCGTCCCCAGGTAGACGCGCTCGAACATGAAATCCCGCAGACGCGCCATGGCCGCGCCGATCCGCTCGCCCTGGACGATGTCGCCGGCCTCGCCCGAGCACGCCACGAGGTCGCGCACGAGCGTGTCGATCCGCTCCGACCCCGTCTCCCCGAGCACTTCGAGCTCCGGCCTCGGCAGCTCGTCGGCGCTCAGCACACCGGCGCGCACCGCGTCGTCGATGTCGTGGTTGATGTACGCGAAGCGATCGACGAGGCGGAGGATGCGGCCCTCGAGCGTGGCCGGAAGCTCCGATCCGGTGTGGCGCTCGATGCCGTCGCGCACCGGCTCGGTGAGGTTGAGTCCCCTCCCATCCCGCTCGAGCCGCTCGACGACCCGCAGTGAGTGCTCGTTGTGGCGAAAGCCGACCCCGTAGCGACGGAGCAGGAGGCGGTCGAGCGCGTTCTCGCCGATGTGGCCGAAGGGCGGGTGCCCGAGGTCGTGCCCGAGCCCGATCGCCTCGGTCAGGTCCTCGTTGAGCGCGAGCGCCCGCGCGACCGTGCGCGCGATCCCGCAGGTCTCGAGCGTGTGGGTGAGCCGGGTGCGGTAGTGGTCCCCCTCGGGCGAGATGAAGACCTGCGTCTTGTGCTTGAGGCGGCGAAAGGCCTTGGAGTGGACGATCCGGTCGCGGTCGCGCGCAAACGGCGTGCGCACGGGAGAGTCGTCCTCCGCCCGGGCCCGGCGGGCTGGGTAAGAGCGCGTGCCGAGCGGAGAGAGGAAACCGGCCTCGATGACCTCGATGCGCTCGCGCAGGGAGGCGGGCTCGGTGGCGGTGAGCATGCCCCCATTGTCTCAGGCCGCGCGGCGGTGGCCGAACCGCGGCGGCGGCGTCCGCGAGAGGTCTGCGGGACCGACGGGGAGCCCGAGCCTTACTCGATCCCCGTAGACGCCGGGTGGGTCGGCCGGCCTCACGCGACCCTCCGCAGGCGCACGTGGGCGTGGTGCTCGAGCGTCTCGGCGATCGCCCGATCGGCCTGGCGCAGGGCGGAGTCGGGCGCCTCGGGCGCCTCGGCGAGGGGGCACGCGAGCGCCGCGACGAGAAAGCCGTGGGCGTCGGGGGTGAGCGCAAAGGCGTTGGCCTCGCAGCCGTCGCAGACGACGCCGCCGGCGCTCGCCGAGAAGCCCGACAGGTGCTCGCGGTCGCCGCAGGCCGCGCAGGAGGCGAGCTCGGGGAGAAAGCCCGCGGCCAGCACGAGCTTCAGGCGGAAGGCGAGGCCGTGGGCGCGGGTGGCCGTCGCGGCGTCGGCGTCGAGCAGCGCGAGCTCGCGGCAGAGCAGGTGGTAGGCGGGACGGTTCGGCTCGGCGGCGTCGAACAGGCGCAGCACGGCGTCGCAGGCCTGGGTGGCGCGCTCGAGGGCGCCGCGGCGCTCGCGCAGGGCGGGGTGGGCGTGGACGGTCTCCGCCGCGGTCACGGTGGAGAGCTCCCCGCGGCCCTCGTGGAGCACGAGCTGGGTGCGGAAGAAGGGCTCGAGCCGCCCGCCGAAGCGCGAGCGCGGACGACGCACGCCCTTGGCGATCGCCCCGATACGCCCGCGCTCGGCCGTGTAGAGGTGGAGCACGCGATCGGCCTCGCCGAAGCGGATCGAGCGCAGCACGATGGCTTCGGTCTTGAACGGCCCGGGCACGGCCGAGGGAGCCTGGCAGGCCCCGCGGACGCCGCGAAGGGTGAAGCTAGCCTTGAGACGTGGCAGGGGTCACCGTCTACACGACCGAGCCGTGCGGTTTCTGCACGCAGGCGAAGGCGCTCCTGCGCGCGCGCGGCTTCGAGTTCGAGGAGGTCAACCTGGCCCGCGACGCCGACGGCCGCGCCCGGCTCGTGGCCACCACGGGCCAGATGACCTTCCCGCAGATCGTCGTGGGCGAGCGCTCGATCGGCGGCTTCCGGGAGTTGCTCGAGGCCGACCGCGACGGCCGGCTGCCGAGCCTGCTGGTGGCCTGAGTCCCGGGCACCTGCCGGGACGGCTGCGCCCGCCGCTCGGGCGCTCGGACTACGCGAGCGCCGCGCGCCGGGAGCCGGCGCGGCGACGCAGGCGCGGCCGGGGCTGGCAGCGCTCGCAGACGTAGGTCCCCCGCTGCGCGACCCGGAGCTTGACGATCTCGCCCCCGCAGGC
>JACCTJ010000053.1 GCA_013812485.1 Thermoleophilaceae bacterium | reverse complement strand
GGTCCTCGAAGCATAAGAGCACGGATCAGCAGGATGAACCACTAGACCCCAGGTTCCTACTACGCCGGGGCAACCTCAGCAGTTTGGCGCGCAGGTCCAGATCTCTGTTACCCGCCAGGAGTGGGTCCAGGAATGAGAGGCGACGGGTGGGCGTGGAATTCGACCCTTGTGAAAGGCGTCTCGTCGTAGACCAAGGTCGGCAGGTACTGGATCGTCGATTCGGCCCAGCCCTGGCGCAAGTCGAGCTCCACCTCCGTTATCCACTTGGGAGATGAATCGACGGACACGGCGTGTGGCGCTCCTCGGTCGATCATTCTGTGAGCATAGATATCGGACGGAACGGCCGTCGCACGCCTCGGGACGCGTTGAGCCGATTCTGGCTCGAGCCGGCCCTTTTTTGGGTGTGGCGTGCGTGCGGGTCCGTTGTTACGGCCGGGCGCTGCTTCGGCGATCTACTCGGAAGGGGGCGGGGCCACGGGTACAACGCGGGTACATGGCGCGCACCGGGGGCAGACTTCGAGGGCGTCGGTTTGCCACTAGCAAGGCGCCTCCATGCCCTTCCGCCGTCCTGCGTGTCCCCAGGCTTATGCTTGCAAGCAGGAGGTGGCCGGTTCGAGTCCGGCAGGCTCCATCGGGCCGGCGAACGAGCTCGGCGGCGGTCATCCCGGCGCGCGCATTCGACCCACTCGCTCAGGCGCGTGCCTCGCCGAGCACCGGCCGGCGCCCCGCCACCTCGCGCTGGCGCACATAGCACCACCAGGTGATCGCCGCGCAGATGAGGTAGAAGCCGATGAAGACGTAGAGCGCCGCTTGCGGCCCACCCGTGGCCGTGCGTGAGAGGGAGAAGCCCTGCGGGATCAGGAAGCCGCCGTAGGCCCCGATCGCCGAGCTGACGCCGAGCACCGCGGCAGTCTCGCGCTTGCCGATGCGGATCGCCTGCTCGCGATCGCCGCGGTTACGGTCGAGGGCCTGGGCGCGGAAGATCACCGGGATCATGCGAAACGTCGAGCCGTTGCCGATCCCCGTGGCCATGAACAGGACCATGAACATGCCCAGGAAAGCGGTGAACGCCCACGGCTCGGCTTTGTTCTGAAGACAGAAGATGACGCCGAGCGCGGCCACGATCATCACCCCGAAGTTCCCCAGGGTGACGCGGGCGCCCCCGAAGCGATCGGACAGGAGGCCACCGATTGGGCGTGCGAGCGAGCCCACCAGGGCGCCGAGAAAGGCCAGCTTGAGGCCTGCGTCGGGGAAGTTCAGGCTCAGCAGGATCGGCAGCGCCCCGGAGTAGCCGATGAACGAACCGAAGGTGCCGATGTAGAGCACCGACATGAGCCAGGTGTGGCCGTTGCGGACGACGCGCAGCTGCTCGCGAAACTCTGACCTCGACACCCTGAGGTTGTCCATGAAGAAGAACGCGCACGCCGCCGCGAGCACGATCAGCGGGATGAAGATCAGGCCCGCATTGGCGAGGAACGGCCCTCCGCCGACCTGACCGCCCACGATCGCCACCGTGATCACGAGGGGGACGAAGGCTTGGACCACGGCCACCCCGATGTTGCCGCCCGCGGCGTTGAGGCCGAGCGGGAAGCCCTTTCGGGCATCCGGGTAGAAGTAGGAGATGTTGGCCATGCTCGAGGCGAAGTTGCCGCCGCCGAAGCCGGCCGTGGCGGCGGCGACCAGCAGCAGTCCGTACGGCGTCTGCGGGTCGCTGACCATGACGGCGAGCAGCACGACCGGGATCAGCAGGAGCAGGGCGCTGACCACCGTCCAGTTGCGTCCGCCGAAGCGCGCGACGGCGAAGGTGTAGGGAAAGCGCAGCGTCGCCCCCACGAGCGCCGGAACCGAGACGAGCCAGAAGAGCTGGCTGACCGTGAGGTCGAACCCGGCGTCGTTCAGGTTCGCCGCAACGATGCTCCACACGAGCCAGACCGAGAAGCCGAGGAACTCGGCGAAGATCGAGAAGGTGAGGTTGCGCCGGGCGATGGCGCTGCCGCGCTCTCGCCAGAACGTCTCGTCGTCGGGTCTCCAGTCGGTGATCCACCTGCTCACGGTCGGCTTCCTCCTGTCGAGGTCGTGGTGCGCCCGACGCTAGGGGAGGAGAGTGTCCAGTCCATGACGCGACCGGCACGGGTGTGTCACGGGCCCGTTTCGGGCGTGTGACGGCGGGCGGGCGGGCAGCCGAACGCCGCGCCTTCAGCGCTCGAAGCGGTAGCCGACGCTGCGGATCGTCACGAGCCGCGAGGCGTACTTCTCGCCGAGCTTGGCGCGGACGCGGCGCACGTGAACGTCGACGGTGCGAGCGCCGCCGTAGTAGTCGTAGCCCCAGACCGCGTTCAGCAGCGACTCGCGCGGGAAGACGCGGTTGGGGTTTGTCATGAGGAAC